>CAYRIF010000037.1:8573-18923 GCA_964424205.1 uncultured Roseivirgaceae bacterium
CTTATATGCCTTACATGGTGAAAAAAGAAATTAAGAAAATAGGAATTAGAAACCTCTTACAATAAAATGAAAAAAATAAGTTATAAAAAATCACTAGAGCGGTTAGAAACAATCGTTGCACAAATAGAAATGGACGAGCCCGATGTGGATGAATTATCAAAACTTGTCAAGGAAGCATCAAACCTCATCAAACAATGCAAAAGCAAACTCAAAGGCACTGAAAAGAAGCTTGAAGAGACTTTGGGAGCGTTATAATGTGCATAATCCTAACTTATTCACTACTATTGTAACACAAAGGTTACATAAAGATAAGTTTAGGTTATATAAGTATGAAGAATTTCACTATTGAAGCATTGGATAAATCAAGGTATAACATGATGCTGTGGTTTACCATTGGGTGGGGAATTTGGTTTGGTTCTTTTATACTAAAAAATATCATTGAAAATTATACATTGCCAGGAACTCTTTTCTTCCTTGGTCTTGTCAGTTGGGTTGTTTGGACAAAACAACTTCTCAAGCAAAGAAAGTTGCTTAAAATCATGAAGGCAGACAAGGCTTTATCCAATGCACTAAATGATGAACTTATAGCATATAATCTTTTGAAATCATCCTCTTCTTCGGAGTGCTATCAGCACTAATTGCTTGGCTTTTCTACAACAAAAACTAGACATGCTAGGCTATACATTACAGAATCAAATAAAGGTACAGCGTGCCATCAAAAATATCACGCAAGAAGCGCTAGCCACAGAAATAGGTGTAACCAGGAAAACAATCAATACCATTGAGAATGGAAAATTCGTTCCCTCGACCATCTTAGCAATCAAACTTGCTCGCTTTTTTGAGGTTACTGTGGAGGCATTATTTAAGTTGGTCGAAAAATGATTTCAACCAACCAATATTATGCCTTCTTCAAAAACATGGTCTTAAGCACAATGCTGCTTTTGCCTACCCGACATTCCACTTCCTGCGGACTGTTGGTCAAGCGGATGTTTTTAATGACATTCCCCCGCTTCAGTGTTTTGGACATGCCTTTTACTTTTAGATCCTTCACTACATGCACTGAATCTCCATCTTCCAGTATATTTCCGTTACTATCTTTTGTATCCATTACTTTTTTGTATAAATGATTTAATATATAAATGTTAAAATGATGTAATTGAGTATTGACTTCAAATTTACTTCAAATTACGGATAAACACTACTGTTTATAAACCTTCCCTTCTTTCATCACAAAAGTTACATTTTCCATGGTGTGAATATTTTTTATAGGATCTGCATCAACCGCTACAATATCCGCTAACATTCCACTGGCAATCACACCAATTTTATCATTTTTCAAAACCTTTGCGTTCACCACTGTCGCCGACTGAATCGCTTTCATCGGCGGCATGCCTACTTCCACCATGTACCCAAATTCCTTAGCATTCTGTCCATGTGGAAAAACACCAGCATCTGTACCAAAAGCAATATTAACCCCTCGTTTATACGCTTTAGCAAATGTCGCTTGAATCATCGGCCCAATGGCTAATGCTTTTGGTGTTACCAATGCAGGGTAAAAACCTTTGATTTTTGCTTTATCAGCTACTTCTTTTCCTGCCGTGATGGTAGGCACGTAGTAGGTGCCCTTTTGCTTCATCAAGTCCATAATTTCCTCGGTCATCAGTGTTCCGTGCTCTATGGTCGTAATTCCTGCCATCACCGCTCGTTTCATTCCCTCAGCGCCATGTGCATGTGCCGCTGTAATCATACCGTAATCGGCTGCCGTCTCAATAATTGCCGCCAACTCTTCCATGGTAAACTGTGGTCCTTGCCCATCTTTAGCGACACTCAGCACGCCACCTGTAGCAGTGATTTTGATTACATCTGCGCCATTTTTATAACGTTGCCTTACGGCTTTTCTAGCATCGGATGGCCCGTTGATTACGCCTTCCTTCGGTCCTGGATCTCCTCTCAGTTCTTTTCTCACACCATTGGTTGGATCTGCATGTCCGCCAGTAGTAGCGATTGCTTTTCCGGCGGTATATATTCTTGGCCCAACAATATAGCCCCTATTAATAGCATTTCGCAATGCGATGTTCACTCCTGTACCTCCCAAATCCCTAACGGTGGTAAATCCTGCCATCAGCGTTCTTTTTGCAAATACTGTGGACTGAAAGGCAACATCCGCATCACCAAATCTAAACCTATCGGTATAGGAATGTGACGTGTACTCTCCTTCAATATGTACGTGCATATCAATCAAACCAGGCATCACCGTTTTTGTTGATAAATCAATTAATTCATCCTCTGTTGCTGGCTTCACAAAACCTTTCTGAACACTTTCAATCAATTTTCCATTGACTACAATAGTCATTTTAGGTTTCGTTTTTCCGCTTGCTACATCTATTAAATTGCCACAGTGAATATACGTTTTTTGGGCATAAATATTTGTCCCTATAAAGAGGAACAATGCCACAAAGATTAATTTAGAAGTGATTTTTTTCATCGGTTTATATTTATAATTTAACAGTTACTTTTTTATTTAAAAACGGAAGCCATTCCTCTGAAGTATGGCTTGAAAAATTCTTTAGAAACATTAAAAAAGAAGGTCTATACGGCTGGTTCTTTAAAATCATATTCGCCTCCTCTGGCGTATAATCTCCCTTTCGTGCGTTACAACTTTTACAGGCGGTCACTAAGTTATTCCAACTAGATTTCCCTTGTCGCGATCGTGGCATCACATGATCTAAAGTGAGGTCTCGATTAGAATCACAATATTGGCAATGAAAGCGATCTCTTTTAAAAACATTATTCCTCGAAAGCACTACACTTTTAAAAGGAATGTTAATATATCTATTCAATTTCACAACAGCTGGCTTTGGATAGCTACGCGTGACCGTTCTTATAGATTCATTTGCTTTTTCCCTTAACAGTTCCGCTTTATCGGTTAGTACCAATACAAATGCCCGCTGCACTGTACATACAGTCATGGGACTATAATCCTGATTTAGTACCAATACTCTTCCGTTCATTTTTCGGCTCTTAATATTCTTTTAATAGAAAATAATTTATGCGAGTACACATTTTTTGTTTTAACAAAAATTCCTTCCTCATCCAATGTATCAATTCTCACCATTCCAGATGCGTGAATGACTTTTCCTTCCTCTAAAATAATTCCCACATGGTCAATGTTCATTTTTTCATTGGCAAAAAAAACCAGGTCACCAAGCTGGGTATCTGTTATTTTTTTTACCAACGCTCCTTGTTTTTCTTGCTGTGAAGCATCCCTTGACAATTGATACCCACATATTTTAAAAACTTGCTGCACAAAACCTGAGCAGTCAATACCAAAGGGAGTTTTTCCACCCCATAAATATGGGGCACCCAGGTATTTTTTGGCCGTTGCTTTTAAATATTCACTCCCCTTTCGTTCCGATAAGTTTTTGGATTCACCATTAAAAGCCAACTGCTCTTCTAAATTAAACAATTCACTCGAAGCAATGGGTAGCATGCTTCCTAATATGATATTGATATACTCTTTATTGTACATGATTTTAGACACCAAATCGGTACTCACTTTAAAATCTGCGCTATTCAATTGCTCAAAATATGCATCAGAGATATCCGAAAATTGATTAGATGCAATCCAACCAATATACCCATCAAACCGGATTTTAATTTTTAACCATTGTGTATCTGCGCTAGTCTCCACCACTTCAAAGTGATCTCCAAACAATAGTTGCGTAACCATTTCACTGCTATGCGAAGCCGTAGCCCTCACGGGTACGATGCTAAGTCTACAAATACCTTTATTTCTTGATACCATGTTAAACATTTAAAGCGTTGAAGATAATGATTTTATATTATATATAAGTGACCGAGCATTCCGAAATTGAAAAAATGGCAAAAACCATGCAACTATTTAATAAAAATTGTCATTATATTCACTAGAGAGACAACATTACTAATCAAAAATATAAAATACATATTACTCACCTTTTTTTTATCCACTGCTATCAGCAGTTTTTCGCAAGAAATAAAAACCACGCTCATCCTCGGAAAAGTAGTTGATGAGCAAACTCACCAGCCCATTCCTGGCACCAATATCTATACCAAACATTACGGTACGGTTTCGGATATTGACGGAAATTTTTCTTTTGAACTATCACCTCAAGACACCATTACATGCTCTTTTGTAGGGTATGAAAATACTTTTTTTACGCTAGAAGACGCTACTTTATCAGCGCAAATTGAAATAGCAGTTTTATTAAAACCATCGTTAAAAGAGCTTGAAGAAGTAGTGGTTCGTGCACTAATGACCGAACGAAACTTCAAGGATGCGGTGATTGCATACAAACTCCCAAAAGAAAAGAAAGTACAGCAGCTGCCAGGATTTTATTACGGTTCTCCCAAACCTATGAAGGCAAAAGCCTTTACAAGTCCGATATCCTACCTAGCCAATAAATTTGGGCAGCAGGCAAAACAGGAGCGGCACTTTGAAAAACAGAAAATTGCTTTCAGACGTCAAAAACTGATTAACGCGAAATACAACAAAGAAATAGTCGCCAATATTACTGGTTTATATGGTGATGAATTAGATGATTTTATGCATTTTTGTAAACCGTCAGAGGCACAGATTGAAGCAGCAAGCGAATATGACATGACACTGACCATCAACAAATGTTTAGACGATTTTAAAAACAAAAACTAGAATGAGACCACTACTAATATTTTTTATTTTGTTATTTTCATTGCAAGCAACTGCCCAGTCAGACAGATGGCAGCAACGAGTGGAGTACACCATGAAAATAAACATGGATGTCAAAAAACACCAGTTTACTGGTACACAGCATCTTGTCTATTTTAACAATTCACCAGACACCCTTACTACAGTATACTACCATTTATATTTCAATGCCTTTCAGCCTGGCAGCATGATGGACGTCCGTTCTAGAAACATTGCTGATCCTGATAGTAGAGTAGGTGATAGAATTTTTCATCTCAAAGCAGATGAAGTTGGTTATCAAAAAATAAAATCTTTGAAACATAATGGCGTAGCGATTGACTATAAAGTTGCTGGTACAATTTTAGAAGTAACCTTGGACAAACCAATTTTACCCAATGCTCAAACTACATTTGATATGGCTTTCGAGGCACAAGTTCCGTTACAAATAAGGAGATCAGGTAGAGACAACAAAGAAGGCATTGACTACTCTATGTCACAGTGGTATCCTAAAATATCAGAGTACGATTATATGGGATGGCATCCAAATCCGTATGTGGGACGCGAATTTTATGGCGTTTGGGGGAGTTTTGAGGTAAACATTACCATTGACCCTTGTTATATTATAGGTGGTACTGGTTATCTGCAAAATGCCAACGAAATAGGACATGGCTATCAGGAAGATGGCGTGAAAGTAAAAAAACAAAAAGAGGATGTCACCTGGAAATTCAAAGCGGATAATGTCATGGACTTTGTATGGACGGCTGACCCTGACTATACAATAACCAAAAAACAAGTTCCTGATGGCCCATTGTTATATTTTGTGTACCAAAAAAATAAAGAAACTGAGGAGGGTTGGGCACAACTACCCGAGTATATGGTTAAGACTTTTCAGTATATGAATAATAGGTTCGGAAAATACGCTTATAAACAATATTCATTTGTACAAGGTGGTGATGGGGGCATGGAATATCCGATGGCGACACTCATTACTGGCAATAGGGATTTAAAAGGTCTCGTAGGTGTAGCAGTGCATGAATCCATTCATAGTTGGTTTCAGAACTTTTTAGGCACCAACGAATCGCGCTACTACTGGATGGACGAAGGCTTCACCGTTTATGCTTCCAATGAAACACAAGGATTTTTGTACAACGACCACAAGGACAGACACCAAAACAGTTTCAAAGGATATCAGCAAATTGTTACCAGCGGCAAAGAAGAGCCATCAAGCCTGCATGCCGACCATTTTAATACCAATTGGGCATATGGAATTGCGGCATATAGCAAAGGTGATATATTTTTAAATCAGTTGTGTTATATTGTAGGTAGAAAAGCTTTTGACAAGGGGATGAAAAAGTATTTTAATACTTGGAAATTCAAGCATCCTAATCCAAATGATTTTATCAGAATCATGGAAAAAGAATCAGGCATGGTGTTAGACTGGTATCTAAACTACTGGATAAATACCACCAAAACGATTGACTATGGGATTAAATCTGTTGTTGCTGATGGTAGCAAAACATCAATCACCTTAGCGCGAATTGGGCAAATCCCGATGCCTATTGACTTACAGATTACCTACAAAAATGGAAAGACGGTGCTTTACTACATCCCGCTAAGAATCATGCGTGGCGAAAAGCCAAATGAAAACACAAATATCACCCGCCACGTAAAAGATGATTGGGCGTGGACAAACCCTACCTACACGCTAGAATTGGATGATCAAAAAGGTGAAATTTCAGAAATAAAAATTGATCCTTCTGCTCGAATGGCCGATATTGTAGTGGAGAATAATGTTTATAGGATGGAGCATTAAAATTGTAAAGTATAAATGGAAAATAATAATTTAGTATTTCCAATCAAAACCTTCGTGAAACCCCCACAAAAAATAGTGAAATACCGCCCTGACCCACTTCCTCACCTTTAGTGGCTATATTCCACTCAATTCCAAAGGCAGCACCTGCCTCAAATGCCCAGTGACCGCTCTGTGTCACATATTGATAACCAGCGGCTGCAGTAGGTTGCAAGACCGTGATGTTTGTTTTTCCAGACGCAATAATACTATTCCTATTATCTTCCCAGTCTATTTTCATAACCCATAAACCAGCTCTTGCAGCAAGAAAAAATCCTTTCAATTCTTTTTTGATATAATACCTATAACCTAAAGCAAATCCAGGGCCTCCCCCATTTTCTTTGTCATGTTTACCGAAATTCTGTCGTCGCGCAAAATCATAACCCAACTTCAACATTAATCCGCTACGTTTGTTGATTGGTCTCATTGTTCTGATGTAAACAATATCTCCTGCCGGGTACAATTGATTTTCTATGCCCATGTCAAATAGTTTTTTAGCATCTTTCCCCATCTGAGCAAAAGAGTAATTTGACAAAAAAACACAGATCATAGTAAAAACAAACACCTTCCAATATCTTAACAACATACTTGTATGGTTTAGACTTCAAATTTCAACACCACTAAAGTAACTTTTATTCCAAAATATCTTTGTTCATCCAAAAAGTTTTTTAAACTTGTAGCCTGAAATACAAGGAAACAAAAAAAGATGGAAGTATTAGGTATTGATATTGGTGGAACAGGAATAAAAGCAGCGTTGGTAGATATTAAAACAGGCAAATTGGTTACTGAAAGATTCAGGATTCCAACACCCAAACCTGCTACTCCAGAGGCAGTAATTGATACTGTCCATGAAGTCTTAAAACATTTTGATTGGAAAGGATTTGTGGGCTGTGGTTTTCCCGCTGCTATTAAAAGAGAGACAGTCATGACTGCTTCTAATATCGACAAATCATGGATTGGACTAAACGCGGGAAAAAAAATAAGCAAAAAAATAGGTTGCAAAACTCATTTAATCAATGATGTAGATGCCGCAGGTGTTGCGGAGATGCATTATGGCGCAGGAAAAAATGCAAAGGGAACTACGGTTGTGGTAGCTATTGGCACAGGAATCGGCACTGCACTCTTTACAGATGAACATATACTGGTTAATTCAGAATTAGGTCATATAGAATTAAATGGCATTGCCGCTGAAAAATATGTTTCGAAGGCAGTAAGAAAGAAAACAGACATGAGCTGGGAAGAATATGGCAAACGCCTAAACAAATATTTCAATAAATTGGAATTTTACCTGTGGCCTGATTTGTTCATCATGGGCGGTGGTGCAAGCAAAAATTTTGAAAAATATGCCAAGGAGTTTGACTTTAAAACAAAAATGGTCACCGCCGAAATGCAAAATAACGCAGGTATTATTGGTGCAGCCTACGCTGCCCACTTGGAGTTCAGTAAGTAAGACCTCTTTGTAATTTCTCTTTATATTCTAAGATAAACTCATCAATTCTTTTGAGACGGTATTGCATGACCCATCTCGGATGCGGCAGGTCTATCAACCTATCGAAAAGTTGGTATTTCTTATTAAGGTAATTCATATACTTGAAATTCTTCCCTCTCCCAATCACAAACGCGATCTTACTACTCGCGCCAAATGCAATTTTTTTTCTCAAGTTGTTTAACATAAATGCTTCCCAGTTATTTTGCAACTCCGGCAAGTCGTAATAGTTCAGATTTTTTCCATCTTTCACAAAGCCCAAAGGTGAAACTGATGAAAAGTAAAATTTAGAATAAAAATCATCTACCCCACCTAATTCCTCAATCATTTTATAAATAAAGCGAGCGGAGAGTTCTGTTCTTTTCTTAAAGTCATTGTCAATACCACAGACCGATGCTAGCTGAATAGGGTCAGTAAAGGGGATGCCCGTTACCCCCGAACCGAAACGTCCAGGGTTAATAGGAATCAGTAAGATTCTCTGATTATTGTCATTGTAGAATTTATCAAAAAACTTAGATACAACTACTTGTGTATCAGTGTTTTGAAATGGATTCAATACCCCTACACCCTCAGGCACTTTGGGGTATTTCCCTAAGTTAAAATAAAAACTTTGAACCTGTGAACCGAAGGTCATTTACATTTAAAAAGAAAGTACTAGCTATTCAGCATTACTGGCATCACAAGCATTAGGATGTCTTCGTTCTCATCTTTTTCTGCTGGTACAATTAGACCTGCTCGGTTTGGCTCAGAAAGCTGTAGCGTAATTTTAGAGGCGTCAATATTATTGAGCAATTCCATCAGAAATTTAGCATTAAAGCCAATCTCAATATCACTACCATCATGTTCACATGATAACCGCTCGTTTGCTTCATTAGAGAAGTCAAGGTCTTCAGCGGAAACCTGTAATTCGCTTCCCGTTATTTTCAACCTCACCTGATGGGTTGTCTTATTGGCGTAAATAGAAATCCTTTTAAGCGTACTTAATAGTTCCATTCTATCAATGGTCATAAAATTAGTATTGTCGCTAGGAATTACATTTTCATAGTCAGGATAACGCTCGTCAATCAATCGACAAATCAGTTTAATATTACCAAACTTGAATGTCGCATTCGCAGGGTTAAACTCAAAAGAAACATTGGTATTGCTATCAGGCAACGACGCCTTCAAAAGATTCAGTGCTTTTCGAGGAATAATGATTGTATTCTCGGTATCAGCCACGACATCTACTCTTCTGTAACGTACTAGTCTATGACCGTCTGTCGCTACAAATGTCGTATTGGTTTCACTCAAATTCACATAGACGCCAGTCATAGCAGGTCTTAACTCATCATTGCTTGTCGCAAATATGGTATTGTTAATAGCCGTAGACAACACGCTAGATGATAACTCCACTACATACGCATCTGCAATCTCCGGTGCAGTAGGAAAGTCCGTTGCATTTTCTCCTGCTAGTTTATATCGTCCGTTATCAGAGCTTAATTCTATGCTATAGGTTTCCTCGTCTATCGAAAAAGCTACAGGTTGCTCTGGCAAATTTCTCAATGTCTCCATCAATATTTTTGCAGGCACCGCAATACTTCCTTCTTCTTTGGCTTCTATTTCAAGCTCAGTAATCATGGAAGTTTGCAAGTCAGATGCTGTAATAGTCAACTTCCCATCTGATATTTCGAATAAAAAATTCTCAAGAATTGGCACTACAGGATTAGAAGTAATGACACCATTAATAACAGAGAGTTGCTTGAGTAATGATGATGAGGAAACAATAAATTTCATAGAATTGCTCGTTTAGATTTTAGTTTGCAAATTTATAAAGAAATTTGATATAATATAACTTAAATTGGAGTTTTCAACAGGCAATGAATAACCATCAGTCTTTTTGAAAAAACGCTCTCTTCTTCAGCAAAGCAAATATTTTGTTTTTTGGAATCAGCACTTGTTGGTTTTCTTCCTTAATTAAACCCAGTACATTATTATCTGCTGCTGCAAAAGGAAAAATATCCAACGTTTTACTTTTCGATAAATCTATATCTTTCAAAGTAATGGTAGCAATTGGCACAGTATTCAGTAAACTATCAAATAATGATGATTCCCCCTTCTTAACAAAACGTGCCGCCGTAAAATGCTCATACATTTTCACGTAGTTCACCACCTTTGCCGTGTCCATGTTTTTTATTCCATCCACTGTTAGAAAGTTATGCTCACGTTTCAATTCAAAACTATTTTGCGCATTATTTGAAAAATCAATTTTCAAACGCACCAGCACTTGCCAAAAGGTTGAGAAAATCGTTTTATCACGCCAACCGCTTTCAT
>CAYRIF010000038.1:0-10608 GCA_964424205.1 uncultured Roseivirgaceae bacterium
AATGCTTTGCCAATAAAGCCAGTCCCTCCTGCTATTACTACTCTTTTTACCATCTTTATTTCAGTTTATTTTCATAACTTTCACTAATTATTGAAAGTTATTATTAAAAAATATATTTACTTCATAAATTTCACAAACACCTTTAAAAACCAATTCTTCTCCGAAGCACTAATTTTTGTTAACGAACTATCCGCCAATCCTGCGAATGATTTTATACTTTTTATTTGTTTTGTAAATACTGCTACTTCAGTTTTATTTTTTGCGTCAGATGCTACCATTTGCAATTCCTGTAATACGTGTAGCATCGGTGTTAGCTCCTGTCTTTGTCTCACCTGTATTACACGCTGTGCCACTTTCCAAATATCTTTTTCTCCCCTGAAAAACTCTCGTCGCTCCCCAGATACATATTCTTTATAGACTAAACCCCAATCGATCAAAGTTCTCATATTCATATTCGCATTGCCTCTAGAAATATTTAAGCGCTGCATCACATCCTCAGCACTTAGTAACTCTTCTGTAATCAAAAACAAAGCATGTATTTGAGCCATCGTTCTATTGATACCCCAATTGGAGCCTAAACTTCCCCATTGCTGTATAAACTTTTCTTTGGCTTCATCTAGTTTCATAATGCGAATATAGTAAACTTTTTGAATTTTCAGTAACTATTGAAAGATAATATATAAACCCATTGAAAATTAGACAGCTACAAATTCTTTTTGTGGCTGTCTAATTAGAAAAAATAAGTATAATTATTTAAGTACTTTTATACTTGTCGTCTTTTCCCGTGCAAGCCCGTTTTCATTGATGACACCAACCAAAAGACCGACTTCCTTTCCGTTACTTCCCACTGGCACCTGGTAGTCCAATGTCACCTTCTCTGCAGCACTCTCTGTATCATAACTATACGTGTATGGTGTTGTTGAAATTAAAGTGACCACATCATCAATATTATCAAAAAGAACCAGCTCTTTGATTGGGTCTTTAGACCAGTACTTCACAACAATTTTAACTGTTTCGCCAACAGCGAAGCTGTCAATTTCCGGAATATTATCAATAGAAACGGATTGTATTACAGGAAAATACTTTCCATCTGAAGTGGCATTGCCATCCAGAAAATGCTCCTCTTCATAACATGACGAGAGTATAACAGCAATAGATAATACAATTATATATTTTATATTTTTCATAGTTCAATTTAATTAAATGTTAAAACTAATTTTGATCTTTCCACATCCTCGTTGTGAAGTCCTTTCTGAATAACTCCTCATTTGTACCGTTACGGTTCTTTTCAGAGGATGGGTGTAACGCCCTTTCCGCTGGCACATTACGACCTCCCTGCCCAGTAAGATCAGGTTCTGAAAACCCTTTAAAGATACTGGGGTTATAATGATGTCTTCTCATATCATTCCATGCCTCAAAATGCATAAACAAAGAGATATACTTCTCTTTCATGATATGTTCGAGGTCAATAACGCCACCTAACGAAACTAGAGGATCATCCATGTACATCATTCGATCTGCATCAGCAACACCAAGCATATCCATATGTGCCTTGATTCCTTCTCTATATGCAGTCTCTACTCTTCCTGCATCTATTCCCATTGCAGCTTCAGCTTCAATAAATTTAAGTTCTGAGTATGTCATCATTAAGATTGGCGCATCTTCCTCGGCATACCATATAAATGAGTTTGAATCCTTAACTGCAAACTCAGTAGTGTGCTCTGGAGCTCCTGATGGATACGAAACGTAACCAATATAATCTGCATTTTCCCCTTTGTCTGCCATGAAAGGAAGTCTTGGATCTACTACAGTATAAATTGCTCCATTCATCATATCAATGAAGTACTTAGCATGTGTAAGTGACAAGTTTCCTGTAAAGCTAGATAATGCTATCCCAGAATGAATAGGGTTTTTATTAACCGCATTATACCCTAACTGAAAGTTATCACTATTTGATGTAAAGCCACCGTCTACCTCTGTTAATATTGCAGCCCAGTCAACAGCGGGTTTATTGGAAAGGTGGAGCATATAACGCGCTTTAAGTGAGTGTGCAAGTTTTGTCCATTTATCCATATTACCACCATATACTAGATCATCACTTGCTGGTGATAGAAAAGATTCCTCTGCTTTTAATAATGGCAGTGCTTCATTTAGTTTAGTCAGAATGGTACTGTATAAGTCCTCTTGCGTATCATAAGCAGGCGTAATTTTATTTTCTGCCTGTATTGCTTCTGAAAAAGGGGCATCCTCCCAGAGGTCAGCTAACATACCAATATTAATTGCTTGTAAAATTTTCCCAACGCCCTCATAATGGGGAGAGCCACCTTCATTTGCCTGTTTTATCAAAATAGCCGCATTATCCAAGGATTTAAGATAAATCTTTATCCATACAGAATTTAAATCAAACTCATCATAGTAACCAGAAAAATGGTCTACCTGGTGCGTCACTCTTGCTGCTGACAAAGCGGCAGAGTAATGGGCACTTGAAGTCGACTCAATTATCGTTGGCAAGAGTACCTTCAAGTTAACCTCCTTAGCTCTTGTTGGATTATCGTTCACATCCAAAAAGTCATTACAACTTGGCAGTACCAAAAGAAGGGATGCCAATATTATCGAATATAGTGTATTAATTTTTTTCATTTTGTAATTATTAAAATATTTTAGAAACCAATATTTAACTTAAAAGAATAGCTTTTAGTTGAAGGCGTTTTTAATCCTGTGAATCCTTGAATGTTACTGCCACTTCCAAAATAATTTACCTCTGGGTCAAATCCCAAAAACGGGGTATTAAGAAATACATTATTGGCTGAAAAAGTTAACCTAACGGACGCTACAAAAATGTTTTCTAAAACACTCTTGGGTAAAGTATAAGAAAGATTAATATTCCGTAATCGAACCCAAGAAGCATCTTCAAGTAATACATCTGTTGCGGAATTATACCTTGTCGATGACCTATAATAATTAGGCCCTGTAATTTCAACGGCTTGTGTATTAGGTTCATAACCAGTCACATTACCATCTACATCCGTAACTTCGGTCACACCAGTGAATACGACTTCTTCATGTCTTCGTTCTGTTTCTAACCTTTTACCATTTCTCATACTATTTCTCCTTCCCATATCCACAACGTTACCTCCTTTTCTCCATTCCCACAAAAATGACAGAGAAATGTCTTTATAACTTAGGGTATTATTCCAATTCGCAATCCAATCAGGCAATGCATTTCCTTCCAATGTTACATCATCATTCCAATCAAAACTTGGAAAACCATCACTGCCGATGATTAGTTGCCCATCTGGGGCACGTTTAAAAGCATGGCCATACATATCTCCAATTTTGCCACCACGAACATATTTATTGACAATCCCTCTAGTCGTAAATAACGGAATCTCGTCAATATCATCAGCAATGTCTATTACTTTTCCTTCATTTTTAGACCAATTTATACTTGTATGCCAGCTAAAATTATCTGTTTTGATAGGCTCTCCTCTTAGCAAAACCTCTACACCAGTGTTTTTGAGCTCTCCAACATTTGTTGTAAACTTTGAGGCACCTGTCGTATTACTAATATTAACCCCAAAAATCATATCAGTTATATTGTCTTGGTAGTAAGAAAAATCAAGTCCAAACCGATTGTTTACAAACCGTAAGTCAAGTCCTATTTCAAATGAATTCGTAAACTCTGGTTTTAGCTTTATATCACCAAAACTACTCGCTAAGTCAAACCCAACAGCATCTCCAAAAGGGAAATTTGAGGCTACACCAAAGTATCTACCAACAACATAAGGTCTTGTATCTTTACCAACTTTTGCAAATGAACTTCTCAATTTTGCAAAAGTAACAAAATTAGGCATGTCTATCATGTCAGAAATAACCCATGACAACCCAACAGAAGGAAAGAAGTAAGAGTTGTTATTTTTCGGCAATGTTGATGACCAGTCATTCCTTCCTGTCACGGTTAAAAACAAGTAATCTTTATATGCTAAATCTATTTCACCATATACGGCTGCATTCCTATACTTTGTCTCGCTATTTGATTGAAACAAGTTAGTGGAATTAAAAAGATTAAAAAGGTTATCCAATGCTAAATCTTCTCCTCTTGTACTCACCCATTTAGAGTTTTTTGCGTATATATACTGTCCTAGAATAGCTGAAAAATTAAAGTCTTCATTGATATCCTTATTAAATTTCGCATACAAATTAGACGTAATGCTAAGCTTATTACTGTTTGCTTCGATTACAAAACCATTCACCTTTGAGCCTTCATCTGTTTCTGGATGAACAATACGCTTTCTGCTTTCGCTATAGCTATCTCCCCCAACATTGTAATGTAAAGATAGTTGCTCATTTATATCGTATTTAAGCTGAATGCCTGATATAAGCCTATTTACATCATCAACATTAGTATTGTGGTCAGTTAAAAATTTAGGGTGGTCAATAATACCCACGGCAAAATTGTCGCCAAAAACATAAGGCTCATCATAATGGTTAGGATCTACTACCGTTGACATATAACTCAAATCACTAAAAACCGATTTCTGACCTTCGTGAGGTTTATTTCCTCCTGAATTAGTATACTTAAAAGTAGCAGTGGCCGAGAGTTTCTTAGATAATTTAATAGCACTAGTCAAGCCAAAATTTGTTTTTGCCCAATCTGTATTATTCACAATTCCACTGTGTTTGAATCTATCTACCGAAATCCGATAGCTGACCGTTTCACTACCACCCATCACACTACCACCAAAACCAGAGGAATAACCCGTTCGGAAAATTTCGTGGTTAATGTCTCTGGTTGGATCTATTTCACCATCAAATACTTTTGCTCCCCATGTATCCCAAATAAATGACCTTTTTAATGATGTATTTCTATGCCCGTCAATATAAGACCTTTGTATTTTAGGAACCTTTCCTACGTTTTCCCAACCAGAATTAAAATGTACTTCCGCCTTAGGTACACCTGCCTCACCTTTTTTTGTAGTAATAATTATAGCCCCATTAGAAGCTCTTACACCATATAGCGCTGTTGCCTGTGCTCCTTTCAAAACACTTAATGAAGCTATATCTTCCACATTAATGTCTATTGCTCTATTACTTGCACTTGATTGTGTTCTTGATGTAGCACTACCCGATGCTCCTTCACTGGGTAAAATTGGCAAAACATCCACATCATCATCCATCTCTATCCCATCAATAATGTATAGCGGTCTATTATTACTGTTTGGATCTAGAGAGGTAATCCCTCTAATCGTAATATCCGCACCTGCGCCTGGAGCCCCACTAGAATTTTGGATATTTACCCCAGATATTCTTCCCTGTAATGCACTGACAATGTTTGTTTGTCCACTTGCTTGAATATCCTTTCCCGAGATTTGTTCAACAGAATAGCCCAAAGCCTTTTTCTCTCTAGAAATACCGAGACCTGTCACCACCACCTCATTCAATTGAGACACATCTGTCTGTAATATAACATTGATACTTGTCCTACTTCCAATCTCAACATCTTGAGAAATAAAACCAATAAACGAAAATACAAGCGTGCTTGCTTCGTCTGACGCATTCATCGAATAGTTACCATTAATGTCAGTAACCGTACCATTCGTTGTTCCCTTCACCACGACATTGACGCCGGGTAATGGTGCGTTATCATCAGCTGAGGTAACCGTACCTGACACAACCCTTTGTTGTGCTTGCAGACTAATGTAACTTGTAGCTAGTAATATAGCCATGAGGGTAAATAGTTTTTTCATAGTGCCCTTTTTAAGTGAAACATCCTTTGTAATAAATTTTTAGGTTGTGTAATGTATCAATAATTATTAAATAAAAAAATAACAAATGTGTTTGTTCTCTGTTGTGATGTTAGAAAAAGTACTAACAATAAATATAACAGCTCAATTTTAGCATGCTATGAAGGGGCAATAGTTATGTGTAGTCACACTGAATTTTGTACGGTTTTAACCCACCAAAACCAATCCAAGCTGAATCAATCCTATCAAAAAACCTAAAATAGCACCAGCAATTTCTATGTACTTCAGTTCTTTTTTGATGACCGCCATCAATACTTCTTCAAATTGCTCATCTGGGAATTGAATGATTTTGTCAAAGATTACTTGCGCTAAATCTATTGACTTTATCTTCTCCACAAACTGCGCTTTCAGATGTGGCAATTGATTGTCGATCTCATTTCCAATACTCCGCTTGATTTTGTCCAAAAATTTTGAAGGAATTAATGCCACCATGATTGGATTGAGCGTTTTGGGCAACTCCTTCGCTAGGTATTTGTCAATAAGGGTATTTAGCTTATCCTTAAACTCAACCTCTATTTTTCCATCATCTATTTGACGCACTAAATCGTCGGTGGTGAAAAGTTGTTGGGAAACCATCACGGAAAGATTTCTTGCCAGGGTCTTTTTTCTTTTGGGGAAAATACCCTGCAGTTTGAAAAAGTAAAAATTCTTTTCTTTCCGTGGGTGGAAAAGCATTTTGATGGCAATGAAATTTGTAAACCACCCGATGCCCGCTGAAATAAATGGTAAAAAGTAAATTGTCATTTTGTTGAATTAGCGTGTAAATTTATAGTATCTATTTCTTATTAAATAATAAACCTAACAGGTTTTTACGCCTACGCTAAGGCTTCGGTACACGAAGAAAAACCTGTTAGGTTTGCTAAAATAAAAAAATCGAGTATCTTTGTATAACGTTACCAATCCAATAAATGCAGCGAAAATATTTCATTCTTGACAAAAATCAATTGCTTAAATCTGTTCAGGCTGAGCATAAGGAAGAGTTGTTGCACTATTTGGTAAGTCAGGTAAAAAAATCATACATTTTTCAGTCTAATCC
Source organism: uncultured Roseivirgaceae bacterium (assembly GCA_964424205.1). Taxonomy (GTDB): domain Bacteria; phylum Bacteroidota; class Bacteroidia; order Cytophagales; family Cyclobacteriaceae; genus CAYRIF01. Next base: position 6,841 of record CAYRIF010000038.1, read on the forward strand.
ATTGGGATTGGTAGATGATACGATACTAAAAATCAGAGCCTATCGGTATTATCAGTATGAGTACCTTGAAGAGTTTTATGATTCACTGGCTGGAATTTTTAGGTACCACATTGGCACCAACCAATTGGAGTTTCTTTTTGATGGCATGACGCACGAAGAAAAGTACACACAGGATTGGAATAGGATTTTTAAAAAGTGGGTGCGTGATTTTTGCCAAAACAAACATTTTCTGAAAGGTGTTTTAGCAGCGACTGTTTTTCTTGGTGACGAGCACAGTGGATTGCTTGCCGAAAACAGAATTAAATATTTCCTTTCTAATTACTTTGAACTGAAAATATACAGATACAAAGGAATTGTAAATATGAAGGTGGCATAACCTTGAAACTATAAGAAAATAACTTCTACAGTTCTTTACTCATTGATTGACGCCACAATGTCAATTCCACTCGAAACTCCTAATCTATCTGCGCCAGCATCAACCATTGCTTTTGCTTGCTTATAGTTTTTTATACCTCCTGATGCCTTAATGCCGACACTATCTGGAAGCATTTCTCTCATCAGTTTAATATGCGCTACTTTCGCCCCTGCCCCAGCAAACCCTGTAGAAGTTTTAACAATATCAACTCCTGCTTCAACACATAGATTGCATGCCCGTACAATTTCCTTATCGGATAAATAAGCTGTTTCTATAATTACTTTTAGCAATTTCCCATGTTTGTGTGAAAGGTTGGCACATTTTGCCAATTCAATTTTTACCCACGGCATGCCTGCTTTGAACGCTGAAATATTCATCACCACATCAAGTTCATCTGCTCCATCAGCAATGGCTTTTTCTATTTCCGCTAGTTTCGTTTCAGTCATATTATAACCCAACGGAAAACCAATAACAGTCACAAGCAGTACTTCCGAATCTTGCAGTTCTCTTTTTGCTTTTTTCACCCAAAACGGCGGCACACAGATTCCCTTGAATTTATACTCCATCGCTTCTCTTGCTATCCTCACAATATCAGCATCGACCGTTGTGGGTTTTAAAACAGTATGTTCAATATAATCGTTGATTTTTTTCATAAAGATATTACGCCCTCTTCTTATCCAAATAATTTGCAATGCCAGCAAACAGAAAATAGGCGATTAATGCTGAAATGGATACCTCAGCAATATCATCTCCCTGCGGCATCACAAACATATTGACATAATTCATCAAAATCATAAAGCCAATAAAAATATACATGCCGTATTTTCCAACAGGTGATGTTGCTGTTGTTTTTTTTAGGTAATACCACATAGCAGAAACAACTAAAACTGCCTCTAATATAAAAGTAGCAGGGGCATTATTCCACAAGCCAAACCCCACTTTCAACGAATTATCTCCCAGAATCGGAAGGTCAGGGGTATGAACAATCAAATCCGCAAACCAATGAGAGATTACTCCAAAAGCCATTACCGCCGCAATTGACTTCCTTCCAGGTTTTGATTTGGCAGGAATAACTAAATACAATAAATAAAAAAGCCCTGCCCACAGCAAACCACTCAAAAGTCCGTGTGTATAAGGGTAAAAATACATGTCAAATGAATTGACTTCGGTAAAATTAGGAATAAGTCTGACTTTTTCAATTCCTGCCATCATCAGCGGAAAAAATAAAATATCTACAAATTGTACGATGATGAAAAGCATGCCCAGTGATGCCCTTTTTTCATATCCTTTTAGTGCTAATCCAGCTGCGTAATGTCCTATAAACATAGTTTTATATCTCTTTAGTTTCCCCTAAGATATAAAATGTGATTGGGTTTTAAAAATAACAGGTTTGAACCATTAAGAAATTAAGGATTTTCATTGGTTTCATGGTTAATCGCTCGTTGGTATCCTTTGCAGGATTTTTTCTTATGTTAAGCTTTCCATTTCAAAATTACGCCACTTCTAAATGGCTTGGTGTTTTAGTGTACCAACCCACACTCCTTGCAAAACTTTTTCTTACCTGGTTTGCGCTTTTTTGGTTTATGCTTATGCCCAAAATAAGACGGGTCAGAATATTGCGGTTTTTTCATCTGGCGATCCCTCTTCTTATATTTTTTCACATTGTCCTTCATCCGCTGATTAAACTCGGCAATCAAATCTTTCTGCTTTTTAGGGGATTTTGACTTGCCCTGCTTTTTGTTCTTTTTTGAACTAGCTACATTGTCATCGTAACTCCATGCATCCCTTGATGATGGCGCGTACTGTTGTGTTGTTTCTTTTTTATTTTTATTTTTCTTCGACTGGGCATTAACGCTCACGCTGAAAAGCAATAGCAAACTAAAAATTCCTATAAATAACTTCATATGCTTCATCCTACAAAAATAAGTCCATCGTTACATATAATAACTGTTATTAAGATAATAAATTGTTTATGTACCATTTTTAAGAACAATTATAAAATGATGGACACCTATTACAAAATCAACAAAACTAGTTATTTGATAGGTTATTAAGGTTAAGTGCTAAGTAATACCGCTTTTCGTTACTTTTTTAGCTTACTAGACTTCAAGAAAGAATGACCTAATGCATTAATGATTGAATATAGCTATTATCGCATTCAATTATTTCTACATTGAAAATTTACCAAATAACAAAGGTTTGCATATGTTCTTATTCACGCTGTATAAATTAGAACTCCACTGTTATTAATAACTCAACTTCGCCACCAGCATTGTTTGCTGCCTTCTAAAAATCCATGGTGCCATAGCATCTGCATTAGCCCAAATTTCTATTTTTTTGGCTTTAATATCTTTTTCAATGCCCGCAAGCTCACTATCTGCTTTGTTCCGCTCGCAATACCAAGCCATCCCTGATTTTATGAGGTTGTAATTCAGCATTGAGCCATCTTCCAAGACAATTGTCGCAAATGAATTTCCAAAACGGTCTTTTCCAAAAAGCTCAATTTCTAGTATCTTGTTTAAAACAAGCTTAGCGGTCCAGTCTTTTGCGGCAATACCATAAGCCTGGTCAATATGTGGGCAGTCAATGCTCTTCAATTTAATTTGACGAGGGTCGCCGTCGTTATCAATAATCTGAAGTGTGCTTCCATCAAGGACAGCCGTTACTTTTCCGTTGAACTTGTTTTGGGCAGATAAATGAAGGGTAGCAAAAAATAGTGTTACAGTTAAAAAAAATAGCGTTTTCATATCTAGTGATATTTAATGTCCTACAAAAGTAGTAGCGCCAACTTAATACACCTAATCAATTCATTTTCAAACATCGATTATGTAATGTTTTGGATTTGATGATTTGTAGGTCGTCCAATAGAATATTAGAATATTACAACAAAAACATCATGCCTCATCCTATTTTATAACTAAAACCATACTTTCAGCATAATATAAAGACTTTCAGAAAAACTTTAAGCTAGTTTCCCTACATTTTGATGGTCAATAAGTTAAGGTGACACATATCATGTTATCCTATAAAAAATATCCGCTTACGTTCCATTTTTCGCAAAAAGAATTTAAAAAAGAAGCAATCCATTGTTTCCCACATTGGGATGTAATGATAAGAGACACCTCATGTATAAAAATGCCAAAAAATAGGAAAAATTATTTATCTTAAACATTGCGCTCTACTAATTCTTAGTAGACCAAGCTATATTTTAAAGACTTCTAAATAAAATCAAGACTTATTGCATATACATTATATTATTCAGGTTTATTATTATAAATTTGTGCAATTTGAATCTCAAGTATTAACCTAACTAACCCTGTGCTCTCATATGCCTAGAGACCATCGTATCAAAT
>CAYRIF010000038.1:10618-18880 GCA_964424205.1 uncultured Roseivirgaceae bacterium
TATCGGAAGTGGTCCTATTGTAATTGGACAAGCATGTGAGTTTGATTATGCAGGGTCACAAGCCTCTCGCTCTCTCAGAGAAGAAGGAATCGAAGTGACGCTCATCAATAACAACCCTGCGACCATCATGACTGACAGTGTCACGGCTGACAATGTGTACTTAGACCCGCTGACCAAAAAATCTATCACGAAGATTCTAAAAAAGCATAAAATTGATGCTGTTTTGCCAACCATGGGTGGGCAGACTGCTTTGAACCTTGCCATTGACTGCGAAAAAGCAGGCATCTGGAAAGCCTTTGGGGTAAAAATTATTGGGGTTGATATCAAAGCCATTGAAACCACTGAAGACCGTGAATTGTTCAGGTTGAAAATGAAGGAGCTAAACGTCAATACTTGCCAAGGGGCTACGGCAACCTCATTTTTACAAGGAAAAGAAATAGCGCAAGAAATTGGCTTTCCACTGGTAATCAGACCCTCCTATACCCTTGGTGGAACAGGCGGAGGATTTGTGGAAACTCCTGAAGAATTTGATAAGGCACTCAATACAGGGCTGCATGCATCACCTATTCATGAAGTACTGGTAGAGAAAAGTATCATGGGATGGAAAGAGTATGAGCTAGAATTGCTACGAGACAATGTGGGCAATATCATTATCATTTGCTCTATCGAAAATTTTGACCCGATGGGAATCCATACTGGAGATTCCATCACAGTAGCGCCAGCCATGACATTACCAGATACTGTTTATCAAAACATGCGAAACCTCGCCATGAAAATGATGAATGGTATTGGCCAGTTTGCTGGCGGGTGTAATGTACAGTTTTCGGTAAACCCTGTCAACGACGAAATTATTGCCATTGAAATAAACCCTAGGGTATCAAGGTCCTCTGCCTTGGCTTCCAAAGCAACTGGTTACCCTATTGCAAAAATAGCTGCTAAGCTTGCCATTGGTTATAACTTAGACGAGTTAAAAAATCAAATCACAAAAACTACTTCAGCTTATTTTGAACCCGCATTGGATTACGTGATTGTAAAAATTCCACGATGGAACTTTGATAAATTCAAAGGCTCGGACAGGCACCTAGGTTTGCAAATGAAGTCAGTGGGCGAAGTGATGGGCATCGGCAGAAACTTCCAAGAGGCATTGCAAAAAGCATGTCAATCGCTTGAAATAAAAAGAAACGGATTAGGAGCAGATGGCAAAGAGTTAAGAGACCAAGAGGCTATTTTAGAAAGCCTAGCATGTCCCAGCTGGAACAGACTCTTCCATATTTATGATGCTTTCAAATTAGGCATCCCCATGAAAACCATTCAGTCAATCACTAAAATCGACAAATGGTTTTTGCACCAGATTGAAGAACTGATTGTTTTGGAGAAAGAAATTGAAAAATACTCGCTTGAGACAATTCCGAAAAACTTATTGCGCACTGCCAAAGAAAGAGGCTATGCCGACAGACAGCTAGGGCACTTGATGAAATGTCTAGAAAGTGAAGTCTATGATAAAAGAAATGATTTAGGCATCAAAAGAGTTTACAAATTAGTAGATACCTGTGCCGCGGAGTTTGAAGCAAAAACACCCTATTACTACTCCACTTTCGAAGCGGAAAACGAGTCAGTTTCATCAAAAAACAAAAAAATTGTAGTACTCGGTTCTGGTCCAAATAGAATCGGGCAAGGGATAGAGTTTGATTACTGTTGTGTGCACGGCGTGTTAGCTGCCAAGGAATGTGGTTATGAAACCATCATGATTAATTGCAACCCTGAAACAGTCTCTACTGATTTTGATGTGGCAGACAAGCTATACTTTGAGCCTGTTTTTTGGGAGCATATTTATGATATCATTTTGCATGAAAATCCTGTAGGAGTTATTGTGCAACTAGGAGGACAAACTGCTTTGAAGTTGGCAGAAAAGCTAACCAAGTATGGCATCAAAATATTAGGAACTTCTTATGAAGCACTCGATTTGGCTGAAGATAGAGGAAGTTTTTCTGATCTTTTGAAAGAAAATGAAATCCCTTACCCAAAATATGGCGTGATTGAAGATGCCGATGCTGCCTTGGAATTATCAAAAGAATTGGGCTTCCCACTTTTGGTACGACCCTCGTATGTGCTAGGTGGACAAGGAATGAAAATTGTCATCAATGAAAAAGAACTAGAATCGCATGTCGTGAATATCATGAAGGATATTCCTGGTAATAAAATTTTGCTTGACCATTTTCTGGATGGTGCCTATGAAGCAGAGGCAGATGCTATTTGTGATGGAGAAGATGTTCATATCTTAGGAATCATGCAGCACATCGAACCGGCAGGAATTCACTCTGGAGATTCGTATGCGGTGTTGCCTCCTTATAACTTAGGAGATTTTGTGATTCAGCAAATAGAGCGCTACACCAAAAAAATCGCGTTGGCGCTTAAAACAGTTGGCCTCCTTAACATTCAGTTTGCTGTTAAAGATGACAAAGTTTACATCATTGAAGCAAACCCTAGGGCAAGTAGAACAGTGCCATTTATTAGCAAGGCATACAAAGAACCCTATGTGAATTACGCCACAAAAGTGATGTTGGGAGAAAAGAAAGTTGCGGACTTTGATTTCAAACCTTATAAAAAAGGGTATGCCATTAAGGTGCCAGTATTTTCGTTCGATAAATTTCCGAATGTGAATAAAGAGCTTGGGCCAGAAATGAAATCCACAGGAGAAGCCATCTATTTCATCGATGATTTGATGGATGATTATTTCTTAGAAATCTATAGTGAACGTAACCTTTACTTGAGTAAATAGTTTAAACAATAAGTTATAAGTAAACTTTAATATCGATAGATTATACAAACAAGACTTCAAACTTTTCTGAAAACTGGGAGGCTAGGTGCTCAAAGTCAGGAGATAGGAGTAATCTCTCAAAGCTTCAAACCTCGATTTTCCAACTGTTTGATTTTCCAACTTTTTTATAAATCTGTTGATAGTTAATTTATTGAGTACTATATTTTAAAACCACAATACATACACATGTTAAAAGCATTATTTATATTTTTTCTAATCGGCTACCTTATTTTAAAATTCGGGCGATTTATTTTTAAGTACCTTTTTCTAATGGCTGGCGGTTTCGACAGCAGGAATCAAAGACCAACACCAACCGAAGGAGACATCAAAGTTAACATTCCGTCAGACCTGAAGGACAAGCAGGATTTTGATGGCGGAGAATATGTCGACTATGAAGATGTGAAGTAATTTTCGCCATTCAGAATATCCCGTAAATCCTTAGCATTTATAAAAAATATAAATACCTTTAGCCTCTAAATTTTTTATATGTCTTGGTTTAAAAGAAAGGAAAAAGGAGTTAAAACTCCAACAGAAGCGAAAAAGGAAGCCCCTGATGGGTTGTGGTATAAGTCGCCTAAGACGGGGAAAATTTACCATACACGTGAACTAAAAAACAACTCTTATGTATGTACTGATGATGGCTATCATGTAAGGGTTGGCGCTACAGAATACTTTGAGATATTATTTGATGACAATAAATTTACGGAACTTGATGCAGCTTTAACTTCTGCCGATCCGCTTAATTTCACCGATAGCAAATCTTATAAAAAACGAATAGTAGCATCACAAGAAAAGACTGGCTTAACAGATGCGCTCCGGGCTGCCCACGGAAAAATGAATCAAATTGATATCGTAATTGCCTGTATGGATTTCAAATTTATAGGTGGCTCAATGGGTTCAGTAGTTGGTGAGAAAATTGCAAGGGCCATTAATTATGCCTTGAAAAAGAAAATTCCATTTTTGATGATTTCAAGATCAGGAGGTGCTCGGATGATGGAAGCAGGCTTTTCACTCATGCAAATGGCTAAAACGGCTGCGCGGTTGGCGCTTTTGGCGGAAGCCAAAGTACCTTATATTTCGCTAATGACAGACCCTACAACTGGTGGCGTAACCGCTTCATATGCCATGCTAGGCGATTTTAATATTGCTGAACCTGAAGCATTGATTGGTTTTGCCGGACCAAGGGTGATAAGAGAAACAATAGGAAAAGATTTGCCAAAAGGATTTCAAAGTTCAGAATTTTTATTAGAGCACGGTTTTCTGGATTTTATTGTGGATAGAAGAGATTTGAAAAATCGCTTGACTACGCTTTTGAAAATGGTAAAGTAATCCACTCCTCTCCCGATAATTATCGGGATGTTCCGAGGTCTCCTTAATATTACAAAGGATTTTTAATGCCTATTTAAACTATTAAAATGCGCCTAATTTCACACCCTGTACTATGCAACTACTATGTCACCTACAGGTGCAATGCAAAATGTGGGTTTTGTGATATTTGGGAGAAGCCATCTCCTTATGTGACCTTAGAAAATGTTGAAGAAAACCTCAATAGCCTTAAAAAACTCGGCGTAAAAGTAATCGACTTCACAGGCGGCGAGCCGCTATTGCACCGGCAGCTCGATCAGTTTCTACAATTAGCAAAAGACAAAAAATTCATCACCACCGTAACCACAAACTGCATGCTGTACCCAAAGTATGCAGAAAAACTCAAGGGAAAAATTGATATGCTCCATTTTTCGCTGGACTCACCTGATAGGGAAAAACACAATGAATCCCGAGGTGTTGCGTGCTATGATTTCGTCATAAATTCCATTAAACTTGCCAAAGATTTAGGAGAAAGACCAGATATTATTTTTACTGTTTTCGAAGATAATATAGATGAAATTGAGGTTGTCTATAGTGAGATTTGTATTCCCAACGATTTAATTCTAATCCTCAACCCTGTTTTTGATTACAGTGACATAAAAACCCAAAGCAATTTTTCTGAAGATGCATTAAGCGAAATTACTCGTTGGGGAAAAAAGAAAAATGTCTATTTAAATGATGCGTTTATTTCCTTGCGGCTCGATGGGGGCAATCATATTGACAAACCCGTGTGCAAAGCAGCAAGTAGTACGATTGTTATTTCTCCCGAAAACAAACTGATATTGCCTTGTTATCACCTGGGCATGAAGGCATTTCAAATTAACGGAAATTTACATGCGCTGCACAAATCAGCAGCAGTAAAGGAACTAATCAAACTAGAAGGCAGGCTGCCTGAATGCGAGGGATGCACCATCAACTGCTATATGCAACCCTCATTTGCTGTGGAAATGAATAAATATTGGTGGAAAGCGCTACCAAGTACTTTAAAATACAATTTTAATAAGGGCACCTGGCAGGAGTTAATCTAGTTTAGGCTTATTTAGAACTTATATTAATGTAATAAAAATTACAATTTCACATGATGGAATTAAGTATTAATAAATATATTTGTGTGCATAATAATTCAAGCACTTGAATAAAAAATAATTAGAAAATGGGTTCAATCGTTATTACTTCAATATTGGCATTTGCGGCAGTGATATTGCTGCTGGTATTTATCCTTTTATTTGCCCAGTCAAAACTTGTACAATCAGGAGATGTAAACCTTGTAATCAATGGAGATTCTAGTAATCCAGTTACGGTTGCTGCAGGGTCAACACTTTTATCTACATTAGGCATGCAAAAAATATTATTGCCTTCAGCCTGTGGTGGTGGCGGTACCTGCGCCATGTGCAAGTGTGTTGTCGAAGAAGGTGGCGGTGATGTACTCCCCACGGAAGTTGGTCATTTGAGCAGAACAGAACAAAAAGAGCATGTGCGACTAGCTTGTCAGGTAAAAGTAAAAAATGACATGAAAATTAAAATTCCTGAAGAAATATTTGGCATTAAAAAGTGGGAATGTGAAGTTGTCTCTAATTATAACGTTGCCTCTTTTATCAAAGAATTTGTCGTAAAATTACCTGAAGGAGAAACACTAGACTTTCAGGCAGGTGGGTATATTCAAATAGATGTGCCAGCCTGTGAGGTTAATTTCAAAGATATGGATATTACTTCCCACCCCGAACTAGGTAGAGATCCCATGGATTTCAAGGCAGAGTGGGACAAGTTTGGTCTGTGGGATTTGAAAATGAAAAGTGATGAACCTATATACAGAGCATACTCTATGGCAAACCATCCAGCAGAAGGTAATATTGTTATGTTGGATATTAGGATAGCAACACCACCATGGGACAGGGCTAAGAACGGTTGGATGGATGTAAATCCCGGCGTATGCTCTTCCTATGTCTTTTCAAGAAAGCCTGGAGATAAAGTAACTATTTCAGGACCTTACGGAGAATTCTTTATAAAAGACACCGAAGCAGAAATGATTTATGTGGGTGGCGGTGCAGGAATGGCGCCAATGCGTTCACACTTATTCCACTTATTCCATACCTTGAAAACAGGCAGAAAGGTCTCTTACTGGTATGGTGGAAGATCCAAAAGAGAGTTATTCTATATAGATCACTTTCGAGAAATTGAAAAACAGTTTCCCAATTTCAAATATTATATTGTGCTTTCTGAACCGCTTCCTGAAGACAATTGGAAGGTAAAAGAAAACATAGATGCCGAAGGAGATGGGTTTACAGGCTTTGTGCATCAGGCCGTCATAGACCAATACTTAAGCAAGCATGATGCCCCTGAAGATATAGAATTCTATTTCTGTGGCCCTCCATTAATGAACAAAGCTGTAGAAAAAATGTGCGATGATTGGGGTGTGCCTCCTGAAAACGTTGCCTTTGATGATTTCGGAGGGTAGTCGTAAGAATACAAAGTATTTTAAAGAGAACGCAAATTGCTTTCTCTTTTTTTATGCTTGATAACCTAAGCCGTGGACTGTGTCTCCATAGTCCATAAAGACAAACCAGAAGAGATTCAAATTCATACACACTGAATAAAAATCTTTACCTAACTTTACCAAAACTATAAAGCAAATCAGAATGAACCTTAAACTATTCTTTTCTCCAGTTGATGCGCAAATATTTGAAGCAATTGATGATCAAAGCAGTTTTTTTCATGGTATAAGAGTAAGTAGTGACACCATGCCAGATGTCAAGGATATAGATATTGCAATCATCGGTCTCACAGAAACCAGGGGTGGTGAAGGAGAGGGGCTGGCAAAAGCTGCGGATGAGGTTAGAAAAAAACTATACAGGCTGAAAAAAGGAAATAGGCCCTGTAAAATTGTCGATTTAGGCAATATAAACAATGGCATGGACTTAGAGGAGACGCAGAATAGGCTGCGGGAAGTTTGTGAAATGCTAATTGACAACAATATTTTGCCGCTTATTATTGGGGGCTCGCATGATTTAGATTTTGGTCAGTTTCGGGCTTATGAAGGTATGAAAAAATTAGTAAGCATCCTGAATATAGATGCCAAACTAGACATGAACGAAAAGTCAACCCATGAAAACAACAAACATATTCACAAAATGCTTTTGCATGAGCCAAATTTCTTATTTAATTATAGCCACCTGGCGTATCAAAGCTACTTGATTGATCCTGCGCATGTTGCATTGCTGGAGAAGTTATACTTTGAAGCCTATAGGTTAGGACATTTAAGAGAGCACATTAAGGAAATGGAGCCGATTATCAGAGATGCAGACATGATGACCTTTGATGTCAGCGCCATCAAATCGGTGGATGCTCCTGGCAGCGCCGACCCTCAAGCATTCGGTTTGACGGGGGAAGAGGCATGCCAAATTTGTTGGTACGCAGGGCTAAACGAAAAACTCAGCTCTGTTGGTTTTTATGAATACAATCCTGATTTCGATGATGATAATAAAAAGACCGCATCGGTGATTGCCACCATGCTGTGGTATTTTGTCGAGGGTTTTTCTAACAGAAAAAATGAATTAGATTTCAAAACCAATGACTATATGAAATATGTGGTTTCCATGTCTTCAGAACCAGAGACCATCACCTTCTACAAAAGCAAACTAAGTGAAAAATGGTGGCTTGAAGTGCCTCACCCAGACCATAGCAAATATGATAGAAATAGTATCGTCCCATGTAATTACTCCGATTATGAAGAGGCTACAAAGGGAAATGTCCCAGAAAGGTGGATTAATACCTATTCAAAGTTGCTATAAATTTTTTCAAAAAACACCACTTTATGATGTAATCCGACACATATTATATGCCCTACCTGCGGCACGCTCAATTTCATGTTGGAATTAATACTAAGGTTTTATCCTTCGCTTCAAAATTTTGCTGATATACCATCCTGCATTATCCACGGCATTTCCGATAAGACTATAATCGGAAGGGAAGCTAGGGTAAAAGCCACCAACTGAAGTAGTAAGTGCCTCTGAATCTCCTGAATAAGAAATGTATTCATCGTCAAAATCAGCGTATCCATTGATAGAAACTCCTTCTTCCTC
>CAYRIF010000039.1:0-18846 GCA_964424205.1 uncultured Roseivirgaceae bacterium
TCGGGAGAGCTATGGGCCCCAATAATATTTTACTACTCATTACTTTCAAATGAGTCAAGTGTTCTCACCTGCTGATGGCTGTCTGGTGAACTACAATCTCATATCCCTATAATAAAACCATTACCTAGTTTGATTTTGGGAATGCAATGTTACATATTTGTGCTTTAATACACAAGTAAAATATAAAAATTGACTGAAGGTTTGATAAAAAATTTAATCTTTGATTTAGGGGGTGTGATTATCAACCTTGATATGAGTCTTTCTTTTCAGAAATTTGCAAAGCTGGGCAATATATCATTGGAACAGATGAATCAGATGGCAGAAAATGAGCCTCTTTTCAATAAATATGAGAAAGGACTGATTACTTCTGCTCAATTTAGAACTGGAATTTGTGCGTTGTTGAACAGGGATATTCCTGATGCTCAAATTGATATTGCATGGAATGCTATGTTGTTGGATATTCCTTTGGAACGACTGCAATTTATAGAACGACTAAAGCCGCACTATAAGTTGCTGGTTTTAAGCAATACCAATGAAATTCATATTACTGAATTTATTAAAAGAATGGATGCTGTTTATGGTACGAAAAAGTACGATGCTTTGTTTGATGATATTTATTATTCACACTTGGTGAATATGAGAAAACCTGCTGCAGAGATTTATCAGTTTGTGCTACAGGAAAATAATATAATCGCTCAGGAAACACTTTATTTAGAGGATAATCGTGAAAACATTGAATCTTCAAAAAAACTTGGGTTTGCAACGTACAAGGTGCCAACAAATCACTTAGATTTGAAATTTTTAGAGAATGAACTTTTATAAAAAACACAAAACACACATTATTCAATTAATCCTTTTTGTAGTGACTGTAATTACCACTACGCTGTCTGGTTACGAATGGATTACAGGAAAGATACTTTTGGGAACAAATGTTTCGTGGTCAGAAATCTTCCTGATAGGCATGTATTTTTCTGTTCCATTTCTTGGTATTCTTACGGTACACGAATTTGGACATTATATTGCTGCACGCTTATATAAGATAAAGGTGACCTTGCCTTATTACATCCCTATGTACATTCCTTTTTTTATCAATATTGGTACCATGGGTGCGCTGATAAGATTGAAAGGTGCGGTGCGATCTCGCAAACAGTTTTTTGACATAGGAGTTGCCGGACCTTTGGCTGGGTTTGTTGTTGCCATTGTGGTACTCTTCTATGGATTTACGCATTTACCACCTGTGGAAAGTATTTATGAAATTCACCCAGAGTACGAAGAGTTTGGAAAAGATTATGCAAAATATGTATATGAAGAGGATTATATGCGGACTCGAGATTCTTTAGCTTATATCGCATATCAAACCAAGGATTCGATTGCTTTTGTCAAGGATAAGAAAAATGCCTCTGAAAAATGGAGGAGAAGTATTTATGATAGAGAAGAACGACCATTATCACTATTTTCTATTGGTACAAATCTAACATTTATGTTTTTTGAAGAGTTTGTGGTGAAGGATAAGGCGTTGATTCCAAACAAATATGAAATCATGCATAATCCATGGATTTTTGCAGGATTTTTAGCCTTGTTTTTTACGGCAATGAATTTATTGCCTATTGGTCAATTAGATGGAGGTCATATTCTTTACGGTTTGATAGGATACGAAAAAAGCAAAAAGCTATCTGAATACTTCTTGTATGCTTTTATACTGTACGCAGGTATCGGACTAGTACCCTTCGGAATGCCGTTGAGTATGATGGCACTTTACTTACCATTGTATTTATTTTTTTTACTAATGGTTTTTCGAAAAATAGATAGGTCGCCTACAGAAAAAATGTTGATAGCAGTTGTTATATTTTCAATCCAATTCTTGTCTTCGTTCATTTTTCCAGGATTAGAAGGCTACAATGGATGGCTATTATTTGCATTTATAATTGGTAGGTTTCTTGGGGTTTATCATCCAAGAGCAATAGACGATACGCCTTTGGATACCCGAAGAAAAATAATTGGATGGATTGCGCTCATCGTTTTTGTGATTTCATTTTCTCCACAGCCTTTTATGTAGGTGTCGCTATCGTGTAATGACTTTTTTAGTAATTACCCCATTTAAAGTCTGAAATCTTAAATAGTAAAATCCCTTGGGATAGCCTGTAAGGTTAATCAAAGACTGCGTTCTTGATTGTTTCCTGAAAGTAGTTTGCAACATCTTTCCTTGAATATCATAGACACTAGCTTTGGTGTATTTCCCTGAAATATTGAAAACTCCATTTGATGGATTTGGATAAATAGTGATGTGATTTTCCTTCTTCGGTACGTCATGGATGCCTGTAATAACAGCACCGTTTTTAAATCTCGGTCGCATCAAAAAACTGCCTTTTAGTTCTGCGTTTTGTTGCCAAACTCCATTTACGTTTATGAATATATTATCACTCGAATCGGTATTTTTATCTAACCCTACTGGTAATCGTTCGCTTGTTCCTTGCGCAAAGCCTATATAGATGGTGTCCTGTACAATAACCCCAACAGAAAGCGGATATGCGACAAGTCCATTGATGTTTGTTGGATTCTGAACAGAGAAGTTTTTACCCAAATACAAAATAGAGTTGTCTGAGTTATCTAATTTATTTCGAACAATAAGGTCAATTGGTGTTCCGGATAGATTTTTTCCGATATCTGGAAAGTTAATATCTATATGTGTTAGCGTATCTGGTTCTGTTAAAATATAACGGTAAAGTAGTTGCCCACCATTCACATTGATGCCTGCACCAAATTCTGCACTGCCATCATCATAGGCGTAATAATCGTCGATTGAGAAATAACTTCTTGCAGTATCATTTCTTCTTTGCCAATCCAAAAAAGTAGTATCCATCCCTGTGATGTCTTGAATTAACAATGTATCAGCCGTATTTAGAAAGTACGTTAGTTCAAGGAGTAATGAGTCAGATTTTGGAATTTTTGTATAAGTAATGTGATCTGCTTCAAAGGTGTCGCGTGCAAAGCTCAAGAAAGGCTTATTGGGATTTTTCTCATCTGCTAGCACATCAAGTACAGTATTGGTTAAGGTATCCCTCACCACGGCTGAATATGCAACAAGATTGAAAATACTATACATGTTTAGAAAATCAATATAGGTTGGTACTAAAAAATCATCCGGTGTGAAATCATCGGAGAAAAATTGACTTGAGGGAATCGCTGTATATCGCCCAAACAATGAAGTGGAATATGAGGTTAATGTCAAATCATTGAAAGTGGTTTCGCTAGAACTTCTGTATTTGTTAAGATACACATAATCGATTAACCACGTGTCAAAAGCGCCTTGCAAGCTATTGAATGACTGAAATTTGAATTGAAAATCTTGGTGAAAATATTTAGTTTCTACTTTAATGTTTTCTAAAATAAAATCTTCGTTGGAAGTAGGATCACCACCTTTTTTGCTCCAAACAGTTTCCCAAGTTCCTGTATCATCCAAAAACTGAAGTCTAATGGAATCTTTTTCATCGGGTAATTCCCCACGGCCTTCTATCTGCCAAAAAAAACTGAGATAGACTGTGTTTTCTAGCGGTATAGGAATGCTACCTAAATCAATTTTTCTTGATAAAAGTGTATCAGCAAGTTCAACTTTCGAAGCAATATTGGCGTAATTTTTCCCAAAGGCATCGGCACCATCAAAAACAAGCACATTATTAGACATTCCATTAACAGCGGCACCTTTTGAAACTGAAACATTTTGTCCGCCTATCCAGAATGAATCACTTGGAAATAGGGATGCAGTTGAAAAGTCGTCAAAAAAGGGTAGCGCAATAGGATTGTCCGCGCCTCTTCTTTGGTTAATAATTTTCACAGAATGATCTTCCTTAACTTTTGGTATGTGCACTATTTCTAGTTGGGCATGTGCTGCGTTGCCAACCATGAGAAATAGTAGTAAGAAAAAGATAGTCCGTAGCGTCATTGTTGTTTTGATAACGTATAATTATTGAGAATCTTTCATTTTTTTGTACTTTTCGTAATCCTTCACCCACAGGTCAATTACCTCGCCAATTCTGATGGACTCCCCACCGGCAGGTGTTTGTCGCGTGACGGTACCCATGGCAATCGAATCACTTTCTGCATCTCTGTCTTCTATAATTACCCCAATCTTTAGGTTGGACCCTTCAATGCTAAATTCAGCGACATCTAACTCCATTCCTATTAGATTTGGTGCAGAAAAATTAGCCTTTCCATAACCATCACCAATTATCAAATCAATTTTTGAGCCTTTATGGATATACTTTCCTGCGGGAATTTCCTCTCCATCATATTGTTGTTCCAAAATAGCGTTGAACGCCATGTCAGGTTTGTACTCTCTTTTTCCAACGACCAATCCAAGTGCTTTGAGCTTTATCTCAGCACTTTTCAAAGAAAGGTCAACCAACTTTGGCATCTTTACTTTTGGTGGTTTGGTTGAGTTAATGGTCAGGTAAATTTTTCGTTTTTCTTTTACTTTTGCGTCAGCCAGCGGATATTGTTTCAGTACTGTCAGCGGAGGAAATTCACTCGAATATCCTGAATCTGCATTCACTTCGTAAAGCAAATCCCGTTCTTCTAAATAGGCTGCAATATCGTCGATATGCCTACCTTCTAAATCTGGAACGGTGATGGTTTCCCCATGACTAGTGGAATTTGGTAAGTATACGTGAAAGAAAAATAAAACTGCTGCTACACCTATGGCAATCATAATTGTTAAGTTGATTAACAGTCCTTTTAATGAATTTGGTTTGCGTATCATATTTTATACAATATATAACATGGTTGATTAAGATTTGAAATTTGTTTCTAATCTATTTTTTTGTTTAAATTTTTTCAGGGCAAAGTGAATTAGCTTTGTAATCAAATCGGTATATGTGATATTAGCATCCTGCCATAACATAGGAAACATGCTGACATCGGTAAAACCTGGGATTGTATTTATTTCATTGACCAATACTTCGCCATTTTTTTTTAAGAATAAATCCACCCGCGCAAAATCTTCGCAATTTAGTGCTTGGTAAGCTTTTATTGAAAGTGTTTTAATTTTTTGTGTAATCTCTGACGATACCGCTGCTGGTACCACAATTTGTGCGGCATTTTCATCCGTGTACTTGGCAGTGTAGGTATAAAATTCATAATCATTACTAATAATTACTTCTCCTGGATTGGATGCTACGGGTGTTTCATTTCCGATGATGGCACATTCTAATTCTCTGCCTTCAATGAACTCTTCGAATAAA
Source organism: uncultured Roseivirgaceae bacterium (assembly GCA_964424205.1). GTDB lineage: Bacteria > Bacteroidota > Bacteroidia > Cytophagales > Cyclobacteriaceae > CAYRIF01. Next base: position 5,238 of record CAYRIF010000039.1, read on the forward strand.
ATAGAATTATCATATTTAAAAGTGTCATTTAATGCTTCTTGAAAATCACTTTCACTACTCACTTTGTTTACGCCCACCGAAGAGCCTGAGCAAGACGGTTTTATTATAAATGGCAAACCAACCTCTTTGGTGATAGCATCAAAAGAAACAGTCCCTTTTTCATGATAGCATTTCTGTACGTATTTCCCAACAGGCACACCAGCCTCTAACAATAATTTCTTTGATATAAACTTGTCCATCGAATTGGCAGCGCCAGAAACCCCTGAGCCCGCAAAAGGAATATTTGCCATGGTAAGCATGCCTTGTATACTTCCATCTTCACCATCTTCGCCATGTAAGGCTGGAAAAATTAAATCAATATCCAATTTTTCTTTAGTGGTGGAGTCATAAAAGTAATGCCCTTTGGAGCCAAGGACAAATGAAACGGGACTCCCAGAACCAATGTCTTTGGTGATGGATTTACATAAATACCACCCACCATTTTTATCAATGCCAATCAGTATGGGTTCAAATTTTTTTCTGTCCATATTAGCAACGACATTTGTCGCCGAGCGCAGAGAAATTTCGTGCTCAACTGATTTGCCGCCAAAAAGAACCCCTACCTGTAATTTTTTAGTCATTTTATCTCCTAAATTTCCGTAAATATAAAGAAATCAATCAATATGAATTCTCTTTATTTTTAAAATTGAACCAAGCTGCCTAATATTACGTTTTTAGAAAAATAATATTGTAACCATGCGTATAAAAAACCTATTATCTCTAGTGATGCTTGCGGTGTTAGCAAGTTGTAGTAGCAATGCCCAAACTGATGTAAATTTCACATCTCCTGATGCTGCTGCTTTTAGTAAATACTGGTACGCTGGGAAAGCGGAGTTGACTAGCTACAACCTCGAACAATCGCGTTATGGCGCCACATACAAGGGTCATGCGGTATTGATTTTCGTTACCGAAGACTTCTCAAATACCAAACAGGTAAAGCTCGATAACCCCAAGGCAGCAGGGACTGATGCGGTGAAGGTATTGAAATTGAACTTCACAAAAAAATTCAATACGGGAATTTATCCGTACTCCATGATGATGTCGGTGTTCAAGCCGATTGATTCTAATAAATATCCTCATACTTTGAAGGTGACAACGGCTTCGCAAGAGTGGTGTGGTCATACTTTTATGCAGCTTAATTTAAAGAAGGATGCCTATCATTTATCAGGCTATTCTTATTTTGAATCAGAGGGAGATGTGAATAGAGATATTAAGAAGACCTTACTGGAGGATGAAATATGGAATATTATTAGACTCAACCCTGAAGCGTTACCGATTGGCGATGTAACCGTTATTCCTGCAACTTTTATTTCACGACTGAAGCATAATGCACTGACAAATAAAAAAGCAAGGGCAACACTGAAACTAGCTGATAATGCACAATTTGTAGGGGATGACTTGCTTGTGTATGAACTAAAATACAGCGAGCCTGACCGTAGCCTGCGTATATATTTCGAAAAGGAATTTCCACATGAGATCATGGGTTGGGAAGACACGTACAAAGAAATGATGACCAAGGCGACGAAGAGAAAATCAATGCAATTAGATTATTGGACTAAAAATTCGCCTGCGGATTTAATTTATAGAGAGCAGTTGGGGTTGGATTAAGAGTTTTTCATCTATAAACTAAAATACATCACTTTTGAAAAGCCTTAAATTTTTGAAAATTTTACTAATGTACTTTTGCCTATAAAAAACTATACAAATGCCTGAATACCAGTAATTTCCTTGCCCAGAATCAATAAATGAATGTCGTGTGTTCCTTCATACGTGATGACAGATTCAAGATTTGCCATGTGGCGCATAATTGGATATTCACCTGTGATGCCCATGGCACCATGTATTTGCCGCGCTTCGCGCGCAATTTTTAATGCCATGTCCACATTATTTCTTTTTGCCATTGAAATTTGTACGGTGGAAGCTTTTCCTTCATCCATTAACTTCCCAAGCCTCCAATTAAGCAATTGTGCCTTGGTAATTTCGGTCAGCATTTCAGCAAGTTTTTTCTGAATCAACTGAAAAGAAGCAATTGGTTTGTTAAATTGTATTCTTTCTAGCGCATATCTTTTGGCAGAATCATAACAGTCCATGGCGGCACCTACAGCTCCCCAGGCGATGCCATATCGAGCAGAATCTAAGCACATCATTGGAGCGCCAAGCCCACTTTTCCCTGGTAGAAGATTCTCTTTTGGAATTTTAACATTATCAAAAACCAACTCACCAGTGATACTTGCCCTTAGAGACCATTTATTATGTGTCACAGGTGTGGTAAAGCCTTCCATACCTCTTTCTACTATCAATCCGTGGATTCTTCCTTCTTCATTTTTTGCCCAAACCACTGCGATGTCTGCGAGTGGAGAATTAGAAATCCACATTTTTGCGCCGTTGAGTACATAGTGATCTCCTGCATCTTTAAAATTTGTGACCATGCCTGATGGATTTGAACCATGGTCAGGTTCGGTAAGCCCAAAGCATCCTAAAAACTCACCTGACGCGAGTTTAGGCAGGTACTTTTTCTTTTGCGCTTCAGAGCCAAATTTATAAATTGGATACATCACCAAAGATCCTTGCACCGAAGCGGTAGAGCGCATGCCTGAATCACCTCTTTCTACCTCTTGCATGATAAGCCCATAAGAGATGTAGTCCAGTCCGCCAGCACCATACTCTTCAGGAATTGTTGGACCGAAAGCACCAATGTCTCCAAATTTTTTAACGATATCCTGTGGGAAATGTGCATTTTGACACCAGTCTTCTATGTTTGGTGAAATTTCTTTTTTCACAAAATCTCTGATGGAACTTCTGATAAGCTTATGTTCATCGGTCAGTAAGTCATCGATGTAATAAAAGTCTGGAGATTCGAATAAATCAGTGTGTATTTTTTTCATTGGGCTTTACTTTTTCAAATACAAAAATGAATGTTGTTGATCGGTTTTGTAATCACTTCGTTTAGAAGCAAATTTACAGTATAATAGTCTAGATTTTAAAATTTTTGACCAAAAGGTAATGACATCAAGAAAACCTCGTTTCAATAAATGGAGGGTAACAAGTTTTTTATAAGTGAATCATATCAGTTTAAATATCGACAAAGTAAGCAAGCAATTTTTATTGCTAGCCGTATTGTTGGTGCTTTTTTCTTTCGGTGGTTTTACTCAAAATATCAAAGTAAAAAATTACTATAAAGGAAGGAGGATATTGAAGGAAGAATTTTTCGTAAAAGACTTAAAAAGCAACATTCTTGATGGTCGGTATATCGCTTATTTTTCGGATGGAAAAATTAAAACGACGGGAGATTATATTAATAATAAACCAGTAGGGATTTGGGAATACTATTTCGAAAGTGGTGCCTTGAAAATGAAAGGAGAAATGTTTCCTGATGGTGCGGGTATGTGGGTGTATTATTTTGAAAAAGGGGAGAAAAATATGGAAGGGCGTTTGCAGGATGGTAAGCGAGAGGGTAAATGGCTTTTTTACTATGAATACGGGGGACTGAAAAGTGTTGGTAATTTTGAGGAGGGAAAGCGGATTGCTAAATGGCGGTACTATAATGAAAATGGAACTTTGCAAGCAGATGCCGAATACAAAAATAACAGAGGGTATTATACAAGGTATTATGAATCTGGGGCTACTATGGCGAAAGGGCTAAATATAGACGGAAAAAGTGACAGTACGTGGGTTTATTTTCACGAAAATAAGCATCGAAAAGCCATCGGAAATTATAAAAAAGGTGTTAAAGATGGGTATTGGAAATACTACCATGAAAATGGCAAACTTGCTTCGGAAGGAGATTATAAAGATGGTGTTGAGAATGGGAAATGGATTTTTTACCATGAAAATGGTCAAATAAGTACAGAGGGGATAGAAAAGGCAGGGAAGAAAGATGGTTTTTGGAAAATGTACCATAGAAATGGAGAATTTAAGGGGGAAAGTGTCTTTATAGGTGGAGAAGGAGAGTATAAGGAGTATTATGAAAGCGGGAAGCTCAAAATTAAAGGCAATATAAAAGAGGGAAAAAATCAAGGGAAGTGGCTGTACTATTATGAAGATGGTAGCCTTGAAGGGGAAGCAGTATTCAAAGATGGAGTAGGAGCGTTTAAAGGCTATTATGTTAGCGGGAAGCTAAGAATGAAAGGCACGATAGCGGATGGTGTGAATACTGGTGTTTGGGAATTATACAAAGAAAATGGAACGTTGGCAGGGTATTACACGACGGTGTATGAAAAGGGAAAACCAAAATATGAGCCAATGGATGTGGCCGAAAATATAGAAAAAACATCTGTATTCAATCGGATTCCTGCTTTTCTATTTAAAAATAAAAAAGTAAAATACTTCGACTCCAAAGTGAATGAGTTTGAGGGATTTATTGTGGCTACAAACCCCGTAGCAACTGTTGTAGGGTTCTTGCCTTTTTCTGCTGAATACTATATGCAGGAGCGTCTTGGGTACGAACTTTTGTTTACCTATGTCAGAGATCCATTTTTCTCCAGTGATAGCAGCGTGCCATTAAGGACAGTATATGATAGGGGATTTGCATTTCAATTTCGTCAAAAGTTCTATCAAAAAGATGAGCCATTCGGGATGCTGTACTTTGGTCAGGAGTTTGCTTTTACGGCTATAGACCATTTTGCAAATGTTCAGGACATGCAAATCCTTGGGACAACAACATCAATCAGAGCCAAGGAATATCGCTATGAGTATGGTGTGTTTATCGGCGATCGACTCATGAAGTTTGCAGGAAAATCAGGCATTACGTTAGATGCTTTTGTGGGCATTGGGATTGGGTATCGGATTTATTCAGAAAAATTCAAACCAAATAATTTGTATACCCCGATATTTGAAGAGATTAAAAAGTCAAAACTATCTATTCCCATCAGATTGGGATTAAACATTGGCTATGCTTTTAAGTTTCAAAAGAATCTTTAGATATTATATTTACAGTATTAATATAGTACCGTTCAAATAGCCGTCATTTTGGAAGATTTATTTATCATTTTCTATATAGATAAATCTATCGGAAATCTCTTTTAGATACCGTATAAATTAACCCCTCTTAAAATATAGGGCTTAATTTTACGGCATGACGCGCGTTTTTATAATCAAACTCTTCATACCTTTGTGAGGCTGAGCAACGAAGCTTATGTTTAAGGATAAATACCTTACGAGATATGAAAAAAACACTAACACTCCGGCTTTCGCCGAAAGAAGCTTATACAGAAGCGTTGTATAAAAAAATTGTCAGAAGAAATGCGAAAGTTTCAAAGGATGATGATATCACAATACGAACTACTCGACGATCTATTGACGCACGTTCCAAAAATGTAAAAATCAATGTGCAGGCAGCGGTTTACTTGAATGAAAAGCCGCCAGCATTAATTACTTATAAGAAAGAAGTTAAAAATGTAAAAGATGCCGACCCAGCTATTATTGTTGGTTTTGGACCAGCAGGAATGTTTGCTGCCTTGCGATTGATTGAATTAGGGATTAAGCCCATCATCATTGAGCGTGGAAAAGAAGTGCAGTCTCGTCGTAGAGACATTGCCGACATCAATAAAAAACAGATTGTAAATCCAGATTCTAATTATTGTTTTGGAGAGGGAGGAGCAGGCACTTTTTCCGATGGAAAATTATATACACGTTCTAAAAAGAGAGGCGATGTGCGTCGGGTGTTAGAGATATTGGTAGCACATGGCGCTACTGAAGAAATATTAATTGATGCCCATCCGCATATAGGTACTAATAAATTACCGAATATTATTTCAGAAATAAGAGCACATATTTTAGCAGCAGGAGGGGAGATAATGTTTGAAACAAAAGTTACGGACTTCATTATTGAAAAAGGAGAAATGAAAGGTGTTGTCACTGCGGGTGGAGAAAAAATAAAAGGACTAGGTGTTATTTTAGCCACTGGTCATTCGGCAAGAGATATTTACGAATTGCTAGATGCTAAAAAAGTAGAAATAGAGGCAAAACCCTTCGCTGTAGGTGTGCGTGTGGAGCATGCGCAAAGCTTGATTGATAGTATCCAATACCATTGTGAAACGAAAAGTGACTATCTGCCAGCATCGTCTTATTCGCTCGTGCGGCAAGTGAAAACTAGAAAAGTACAAAGAGGAGTATTCTCTTTTTGTATGTGTCCTGGCGGATTTATTGTGCCTGCATCCACTGCACCCGGTGAGATTGTGGTTAACGGCATGAGCCCTTCTCGAAGGGATTCTAAATTTGCAAATTCAGGAATTGTAGTATCTGTGGGATTAGAGGATTTTAAGAAATATGAAAAGCATGGTGCCTTGGCAGGTATGTATTGCCAGCAAGAAATAGAGCAAACAGCTTTTAAATTTGGAGGAGGAGGACAGCAAGCACCTGCCCAGCGATTGGTGGATTTTGTGGAGAATAAAACATCTACAAATTTGTTAGAAACCAGCTACCAACCGGGACTTAATGCAGTGAATATGCGCGATGTGTTGCCCGACCCGGTGAGTTATGCCTTGCGAAATGCGTTTAATTATTTTGGCAAAAAGATGAGAGGCTACCTGACCAATGAGGCACAGATTGTAGGAGTAGAAACCCGTTCCTCCTCGCCAGTGCGGATTCCACGAGATAAGGCAACATTGGAGCATGTGCAAATCAAAGGGTTGTTCCCATGTGCTGAGGGTGCAGGCTATGCCGGTGGCATTGTCTCTGCTGCCATGGATGGTGAGAAATGTGCGGAGGCTTTGGTGCGGGTGCGGGTTTAGATTTTTTTGGCGTGTAGATGGAGCATAATAGAGATGCTAATCAAGTAGTATTGCACCCACCAGCTTGCGGTACGCTGTTGAATAACCTTTATTTCAAATTAGAAAACTTTGTCCTTTGGGCAAGGTAATGTTCTTATGGCTTTGTCTGTTTTTAGACTAGTAGGTTTTGAAAACCTACTAGTCTTAATGAATCTTAAATTTTTAATTACGGCATTCACGGCCTCTCTTAGGGGCTTTTCAAAGCCACCTTCTAAGAAGGTGTGATTTTTACTGATGGATTCAACTAATTTTATATTTTGTTAGTTGTCTGGGCTTGCTTTTCCATTCTGTTGATAGCCTTGGCTTATCCATTCACAAATATGTGATTCGTAAACAAAGTGTGTGGTGCACTCACTAAATTAATATCAAATTTCAACGATGGTTCAACTCTTGAACTCGCATTATGAATTCTAAAAGATATTTGCCAACCTTCGTTCAAAGAAACCAATAATGTTGTTGTCGAGTTTTTTTGATAAACAATTTCGATTAATCTTGTTGGCAATTTCAATTTAGGAATCTTAGCTTTTGGTTTTACTTTTTCAAATGGTAAATTTAAAGTTCCGTGTAAATTGTAAGCTTGAATCTCAACTTTCTTGTTACCTTTAATTACCTTATAAAAATCTTGATTTCCGATTAAGTATTGTACTAAATTTTCTGCTACGATACTTGGATTTTCTTTGTCTAAACGAAGCAATTCTTTTCTAAAAGCATCTAAAACAGGTAAATACACAACTTGGTGCATATTTTTGATTGAAGTCCATTTTGTTGATTTATCTTCTGCTCTCAAGTAAGAAAGCATATGGAATATCGGATTGATTTCGTCAAAGTAATTTTTAGAACAAGAAACACCTAACCATTTTTCTCCAAAGTTGATTTTATTAGATAATCTTGAATGTTTAACTGCTCTATGATTATTTTTTGCAGAAATTCCAATCACCCACTTTTGTAAAGAGCGAATCATTAGGACATCTCGCACGTCTCCAGTTTGTCCAGCTTGGTCGCTTACTAATTCCAAAACCAAAATATCATCTTCACTAATTTTATTTGATAATCTCGGTTCAATATCAATAAGGAAATTAATTGAGGCACTTGCTGTTATTCTAAAAGTGTCTTGCTCAGATTCGTTTAAACTATCAAAAAAGTCTTTAGCCGTATTATAAGGGTCGTTTTTTGTAATTGAAATGCTAGTATTTTTTTTTAAGCGTTCGTAAAATTCAAAGAGTAGCGCATATTCGAAAGCTTTACCGTTAGTTGTTTGACTAGTCATAAATTATGAAAGTGTGTTTTCTAATTCCAATTTTTTCTTAGTAATTCTTTTTGGTTTCTTTTCTGCATTTTCAATTTGTGATTTGATACTTATGGCAATATGTTTCGCCAGATTTACAGGAACTGCATTTCCAATCATTTTATATCCAGCAGCAATATGGTTGTAATAAAAAACAAAGTCGTTTGGAAAAGTTTGGACTCTTGCACATTCTCTAACACTTAACCTTCGATATAAATCTTCTTTTCCGGGAACGAAAATACGTATATTTTGCTCAATGAATTTCATTTTTGGTGCTTGTGGATGAATAGGTGCATGTCTGCCACCTGCTTGAATTGTATATGACTGCTCGTTCCAACTTCTCACTCTATTTCTAGACATAAACATTGATGAAAAACCACCAATCATATATTCGTGATTTGGTATTTTACAGTTTTCTTTGTTTGTTTTATTTCGTTCCTTTGCAGGAACAACGGTATCTTTTAAATCAGCAATTTTTTGTTCAAGAGTAACTTTACTTTTCAATGGTTGAGGAAACTGAAATTCAAAATTAAGGTCTTGACGAATGCCAACAAAAAATACTCGTTTTCGGTCTTGTGGAACGTCAAAATCAGATGCGTTTAATAATTTGAAGGATAATCGGTATCCAGCGTTTTTAAACATTTCCTTAATGTTTTTTAAAGCCTCGCTATGTCTGTCTAATAACATACCACTCACATTTTCTGCAAGAAAGAATTTTGGCTGTTTTGCTTCTAATATTCAGATAAAATCATAAAATAATTGTCCTCTTTTGTCATTTATTCCACGTAATGAGCCCGCTTCGCTCCAACTTTGGCAAGGTGGTCCGCCAATAATTCCATCACATTCAGGGACTTCGTCTGATTCTATATTTACGATACTGCGTCTGTCAAGTGTCGTGTTTTTATGATTCTTCTCATAAGTTTCCCAAATGTCTTTGTCATATTCATTCGCCCAAATAACATTAAATCCTGCTTTTTGAAAGCCTAAATCCAGTCCGCCAGCTCCTGCGAAAAATGATACTACATTCATATTTTCATTGTGTTTGAAGTGATTTGTTAAGTGTTCTACGATATGCTGCTTTTTTCTCGGCAACTTGCAAAAGTTGTTTTGAACAATTAGTCTCGTAAATATGTTTGCCAATTTGGTCAGTCATATATTCATTCCTTAATTCCTTAAGATTGAGTTTGAAGATCTTTGCAAGTTTTGGTAAGCGTTTTTCATCAAAGTTTCGCTTACCATTCTCGATTTTACTCAAATTCGCAGCGTCCAAATTTAGTTTGGCTGCAAGTTGGGTCAAAGTCAATTCGTTTTCATTTCGTAAAAGTCGGATGTATTCTCCAAAAGTGTTTTTCATAAGACTTGTCATTTTTTGACAAATTTATAAATTATAATAGGAATATTCAACTAGCGCGTTGCAAAATTTTAGCTTTTTTAGTTTTATAGAAGGATTTCGATTATTGGTTTTCACTTCGGCTGATAGGATTGCAAACAAAAAAAGAAGCAAAAGCTCCTTTTAAAGTTGTTTATAGCAAGAGAAGTATCTTTGAAACTTACCCCAAAAACGAGGGGAGTATTTTCGAATGCATCATCTGGGTTAAAATGAATAAACCGCAGCTAAAACAAATGAACTCAGGCTTTTGGAATTTTTTAGGTTCTTGTCTAAAAATGTACCCTCTTCAGACCCACTATCCAATCTCAATTCGGGGATGATAGTAAGGTCTCCTACTTTATATTGACCAGTTAAAGTGATGTCAATGATGCTAGCATCACCAGCTGTATTGTACGAACCAATTGCACCTGCACCTCCATTGACCTCGCTAAAGTATTCGATTCTTGTTCCTATTGAAAAAGCATCGGAAGTAGCAAGTTGTAAGTAACCAGCAATGCCTACAAAATCACTAGCATCTCCATTGCTATCTTTGATGCTTGTGCCGTCATACACCTCACCTGCAGCTGTGGTGTTATAGGTAGCGTTTACGCCTACATACAACGTTTCAGACAAATCCCAACCGCCGGTTAAATCGAATTGAAAAGTGCTTCCGTTTGAATTGGCTGAAGTCAGACCATTTACATAATCTTCATCTAATTTACCATCCTGGTCACCATAAAGAAAATTCAAATAAAGTCCTTTGTATCCTAGTTGCGCTCCAAGTGTGTAGGTTTCAGCCAGGTTAAAATCTGTGCCATCTGTTGGATTCATGATAGACAGCATGGCAGAGACGTCTTCACTTAATGCGAAGTCAGCTTTTAGCCCTGAGTGAGAAAAGGGTCCGTAAGAAAACATATACGAGGTGGAATAATTAAAATTATCAGCGGGCGAAATAACTTCATAGCCTAGGTAAGTGTTGAAATTACCGATTGTTAGCGTTACTTTATCGCTTACATTCCAATAGGCATATAATTGATTTACAATGCTGGAGGACGCTGTGGTTGCTGCAAATACTGCCTCTGTACCCCTTGGGCCAAATACTAAATCTGCTACAAAACCCACTTTATCTCCTTCTTTTTTTGCTATAAGATTAACCATGCCAAGCGAAAAACCGAATTGATTGGCAAATGATGTGCATGGTACACATGCTTCAGCCCCCGAATTTTTAGCGGTCAGATTTGTTCTGAAGTACGCATCAACCGACCCAGAAAATTCAATTGGGTTTGGTTTCTTTTCCTCTGTTGCATCTTGTGTAAAACTTGCTGAAATTGAGAAAAATAATATGCTAAATAATAGTATTGATAATTTTTTAATTTTATTTTTGATTAAATAATTTTATAAATAGTGTTTGCTATGATTAAGATTATTTAGACCGACGTAACCCCATTCGTCGGTCTTTTGATATATGCTATTCGTAGGTAATGGTGTATCCTCTGATGCCATGCTCATGACTATCTAGTCCCTCGGTTTCATGTTGCTCTGAGACTCTCAAGCCCATGGTCAGGTCAATGATTTTAAAGATTAAATAGGCAGAGCCAAACGCGGCCACAGCAATTACACCCACCCCTTTTAGTTGAGCTATAAGCTGCTCAGTGCCTGCCAGAGTGCCAAATATCCCGACGGCAAGTGTACCCCAGATCCCACATGTGAGGTGTACTGATACGGCACCCACACAATCATCAAGTAAGAATTTGTCTAATGTAATAGCCGATAAAACGACAATACCGCCGGCTATAAAGCCAATAATCATTGCTTCGTTTGGAGACATTAAATCGGCACCTGCCGTAATGCCCACAAGGCCTGCCAAAATACCATTGAGCACCATGCCTAAATCTAACCTTTTGAAAACAATATATCCCATTAAGAAACCGCCGATTGCACCTGCGGCAGCAGATAGACTAGTGGTAACTAATACCAAAGACACAGCTTCTGGATCAGCAGATAGCACCGAGCCTCCGTTAAATCCAAACCAGCCAAACCATAATAAAAACACACCAATCGTTGCTAATGGCACACTGGAGCCAGGCTTGTCAATTACTTTTCCATTAACATATTTCCCAAGTCTAGGTCCTAAAACGATGATACCTGCCAGTGCGCCCCACCCACCTACTGAATGGACTAGTGAAGAGCCTGCAAAATCATTAAAAGGTGTACTCATCGTTTCTAGGAAGCCACCGCCCCAATCCCAGCTACCAATAATAGGATAAACAAGCCCAACGAATATGACAGTAAATATGAGGTATCCTGAAATTTTGATTCTTTCAGCAACTGCACCTGATACAATGGTAGCAGCGGTGGCGGCAAACATTCCTTGAAACAAGAAATCTGTCCAGTAGGTATATCCCCCGCCCTTATAAGTCAAAAGATTATAATCGACAGGAAGCCCAATACCCCATCCAGCAAACGCGAAATAGAACCCTTCTCCACCAGGGTACATCAAGTTAAATCCGACAAATGCATAGGCCAGAAGCCCAATGGCTGGCGTCAATGTATTCTTAAAAAGAATATTCACTGTGTTTTTAGCCTGGGTAAACCCACTTTCTACAGTGGCAAATCCCAAGTGCATGATAAATACAAGTACTATGGACACCATCATCCAAATATTATTGGCTGTGAGTGTGTTTGTTGCCACTTGCTTACTCAAAGCAGCCAATGTTTCTGAGTCAGTGGCTGCGATTGTTTGTGCAATAATAAGTTTCATAAGTTATGTGTTAGTATAAAAAAAGTTAAATATTTTACGAAGAAAGAGCTATTTTATGTGAAAAGCAAAATAACAATACAAAAATCAACCTATAAAAACATTATTTACGTAATTAATATTAAATATGGTTAGTAATATTTTAATGAACTTCCTGATTACTGATTTTTTTGTAATAATGGATAAAAATTAAGACGTTATAATGTTTAAATTGTATTTTTTGGACTAAAAGTTTGAAAAGCAAAATAAAACCAAATGCCCTGGAAATATGTGATAATATTGGATGAATTAGGTATTTTGAAAATCCCTTACTATTTTGGGTTTACGAAAATATCAAATGCAATAACTCATGGATAAAAGCATTTCAAAAAAAGTGTATAATTTTTTAAGCCTGACAGATGAAAAGGTCAAAGCAGACTTAATTATGGGATTTGGACATTTTGATTTGCGCATACCTGAACAATGTGCCGTGCTATTGAATGGAGGATTTGCTGGTCGAATATTATTTACTGGAGGAATAGGTGCAGGCAGTGCTGATTTTCAAAATCCTGAGGCCATTGAATTTTTGAATTATATTAAAAGTAAGTATCCCAGAATTGAGGCAGGTCATATTTTGATTGAAAAGGAGTCAACTAATACGGGAGATAATTTACAATTCAGCATTGACATCCTTGGAGAAAAAGGAATACTTGAATCTATTCATAGAATTATTTTGGTAGCAACTCCAACGCGTCAGCGAAGGGTTTTCCTAACGGCAAAAAAATACTTTCCAAATACGGAATTGATAAATCTACCTCCCAGTTCGTCATATGAAACGGATAAAGAAATGAATGAAAAGAAGGATGTTAATTTTGGAGAGCACTTAATAGGGGAACTTGAAAGAATAATAAAATATCCGAAAATGGGCTTTGCATGCGGCACGAAAATACCACAGGAATTAGAAAATATTATATAATTGATTTTAATATACAGACATGATATATAGGAATAAAATGAAGGCTAAATTTTTACTCACCCTATTTTCTTTAATGATTTTTGCGAGGCTAGCAGTAGCACAGCCATTACAAAAACTGATAGACGTTCAGGTAACACCTGCCCATGAGGATTGGACCTATAAATTGGGGGAAAATACTGATTTTTTGGTGCAAATTTTAAAGAATGGACAGCCACTATCTAATATTAAGATACGATACGAGATAGGTATGGAAAGAATGCCTGCTTCCACAAAGGAGGAGAAAATTCTCAAAAGCGGGCATGCAATATTAAAGGGAGGAACACTTAAGCGTCCTGGTTTTTTGAGGTGTCATGTTTGGGTTGACTATCAAGGCAGGGCATATGATGGTTGGGGAACGGTAGGGTATGAACCTGAAAAAATAATACCAACTGTT
>CAYRIF010000040.1:0-18750 GCA_964424205.1 uncultured Roseivirgaceae bacterium
AATGTATTTCTCCGCCACCGCACTAGGATGCAGCATATCCGATTTATAAAATCTATAATCCCGCAAATCATCCATCATGATTTCATAACTCGGAAAGTAATCCACATTATTAAATCTCTGTGATACTTCATGAGCGGCTAAACGCAATATGGATTTACTCACCATATTTAATTCCAAAGTATCTTTGACATGTCGCACAGGACTAACCGTCAAAATAACTTTCATCTTGCTATTTATTTTTGTAATATTTCCAATCAATTCTTCAAAGGAAGCCACAATTTCATCTACCGCTAATAGCCGTTTTGTAAAATTTACGGCAGGCAGCTTATGACAGTTTGCAACAATTTCATTGCTCCCGTTTAATTCATAAACCAAAGCAGTTCCTAATGTTAGTATTAGGTAATCTGTATTTTGCAAATAATGGTGCAGCTCAATTATTTTAGATTCAATATCCATCTGTAATGTCTCTTTATCTGCATTAGATAAGACTGAATGCAAGTCATAATTATACCAGATACCGTCATTCCTAATATATGTATTACCCTTTGGATAGCGCTGGCAGATAGCGTGATTCAATAATTTAAAAATAGAAACAGGGTTGAAAATTATACCAAAAGGATTGATATTGGCGTTAAATTTATTTTCCAATAATTTTCCTCCAATCACCGTAGCAAAACATGAACCTATAGACAGAACCTTATGCTCATATGTGATTTTATGAATACTTTCTTTTGTCTTTAATGCTGTTCTAAACATGGCATAAAGTTATACAATTGCTATGACAAAAAAAGCCTTCCAAAAAAATTGGAAGGCTTTAACAAATCCTTTAATAGAATTGCAATCTTTATTCTGCCGCTACCACTTCGAATTTAACATCATGCTGCACTTCCTTATGAAGGTTAACAACCACTTCATATGCTCCGATAGTCTTAACCTGATCTTTAAATGCAATTCGTTTCCTATCAACTTCAATCCCTTTTGCTTTTAAAGCATCAGAAATTTGCAGGGTTGTAACTGCTCCGAAAATCCTGCCGTTTTCTCCAACTTTTGCAGATATCTTTAAAACTGTTTCCCCAATTGCATCAGCTATTGCTTGTGCATCTTGTTTTACTTTCTCAGCTTTATGCGCCGCTTGTTTCACATTTTCAGCTATCATTTTCTTGTTAGAATCTGTAGCAATTATTGCAAATCCTTTAGGAATTAAAAAATTCCTCGCGTATCCTGACTTTACTGCTACAGCGTCATTTTTGTAGCCAAGTCCTTGTATATCTTCTTTTAGTATTACTTCCATGATAAATGTAGGTTTTAAGTGTTGTTGATTATTTTAATCCATCCGCAACATAAGGAAGCAAACCAATATGTCTTGCTCTCTTTACAGCCTGGGCTACTTTTTTCTGAAATTTCAAACTTGTACCTGTAAGTCTTCTAGGCAAAATTTTCCCTTGTTCATTTATGAATTTCATCAAGAAATCAGCATCTTTATAATCAATGTACTTAATACCATTTTTCTTAAATCGACAATACTTTTTTCTTGTCTTGTCACTATTGATAGGTTCGTTTACTAATGTCATTTTTTAGGCTCCTCCTTAGCGTCTTTTTTCTTGTTAAATGCTCCTTTTCTTCTTTTTTCGTTGTACGCCAATGCATGCTTGTCTAAAGACACCGACAAAAAGCGTAAAATTGATTCGTCTCTACCGAATTCTTTTTCTAATTCTGCTACTGTGTCAGGAGTTGCGTTGTACTCAATCAGGTTATAAAAACCTGTTGATTTGTGTTGAATTGGATAAGCGAGTTTTTTCAAACCCCACTGCTCCACATTGATAATTTCAGCCTTTTGGGCTTTCAACACTTTTTCATACTTAGCAACAGCATCCTTCATCTGATCAGCAGACAAAACGGGATTTAAAATGAATACTGTTTCGTAATTTTTCATGTATATTATTATTTGTTTTTAATTGGGCTGCAAATATAGAGATTAATATTTTTATAGCAAAGGTTTTATCAAAAATGAATTAGCTATGCGCCAATTAAATACTTAACCATAATTCCAATGATAATAGATAACGAAAAACTTAGTAATGTTCCGATAAGAATATACTCAGCTTCCTTTCTTTCTTTAGATTCACTCGCACTATACCTAAAAATTGATTTTGCCGCTATTAACAGCCCAATAGAAGCATATTGTCCTAACAATACAAAGGTGAATACCAAAATCCGCTCAATAATTCCTATCCACTTTCCTGCATTCTCTAATCCATTATTTTCGATGTCCTCATGCCATTTTTGGGTAGCATACTGGATAACAATAGCAGCAGGCCAAATAACAGCGACATAGCCCAATACTACGCTCCAAGTATCTGCATTGTCGATCCTCATTAACGCTTCCCTAAAATCCATCCATTGCAATCCTGAAACACTCAACCAACAGAGTACCAGCACCATGAAATGTAACAATTGATCAATCAAAAAGAATTTGATGTTATTCGCTTGGTATGACTTCCATAAATCAATTAAATAGTGGGTAACGATAATAAATAGTGGAATCCAAAAATTTGTAAAGTCACCTAGCAGAAAATAAGCAATAATACCTGTCCAAAGTATATGGAAGTATAATGATTTTGATTTGTATTTATATTGGTTACGATTCTCAATTCCCTTTTTGGTTTGAAAAACAAAATCACTGATAAAATGTGCTACTAACAGGCGCAGCAGTACTTCAAAATTACTTTCTAATATTAGCTCCCTCATAGGTTTTGGTTGATTACTGTTTGATATCTTTTCAAAAACCTATTGATGGCATCCCAGTTCGCTGCTTTTAATCGATAATGTGTAGCGGCCTGTGAGATTTTCAATTCCTCCGCTATTTCTGTTTGGTTCATCCCTGCTATTTGCTTCACAATCACCTGTGCCTGTGAACTAGACCATTTTTTAATGATACCATCAGATAGTGCACATGTTACATCAAACTCCTCATTTACCGATTTCCAAGGCGTTTTAATCAAAATCCGTTCATCCGATTTCATCTTATTGAGCATTCTTCCCGAATTCCTAAAAGCTTCTCCATCAGCTTTTAAAATTTCTTTATCTGGATACTCTACCTTACCAATACCAACCGCTATGCGAGCATCCCACATATTTTCAAGCGCATCTTGCTCCACTGTTCTTAGCGCAGCTCTAATCATAATTGCATACCCTAATGCCATCTGCGGTGACTCGCTAATTCCTTGAAAACTATCTCCTCTAAATACTTTGAAGGAAGTAGTAGGCTCAATTTTTTTAATCACGGAAAAAGTATTTTTTAATATTTTGAATAACCTATTTCTTTGACCACTATCTAGCTTTGTAGAGTCAACTATATCTCCTGTTATTACTGCATATACTTTGCTGTCCTTCATTGTTCAAAGTTATCTACCAACAAATATATACAAAAATTATAAGTCTGCAGACTTATAACCTTAAATTATAAGCCTGCAGACTTATAACCTTAAATTATAAGCCTGTAGACTTATAATCAGCAATTATAAGCCTCTAGCCTTATAATATTCAAATACCCTTATTAAAAAGCGTTAAAAGATAGTTTTTAAAGCAAAAAAACCTCATTTCTATAAGAAACGAGGTTTTTTTAACTCATTTTGTGCTATTACTTTACAGTAAAGCTTTTCAATCCAAGTAAGTAACCATCCGTATACGCTTCCATTGTGTATTTTCCAGAAGAAAATTCACTAGATTTTTCATAGAAGTACGTTAGGTTCTGCTTTGAGTTATCGAAGAGAATATCCTGTTTAGCAGTAAAAAACTCTTCTTTCCCATTATACATAAAAGTACCCGAACCTTTTGCCACATCAAATATAACTTTACCATCTTGGTCAATCACTCGTATAACGATTTCTTTCCCTTCGATAGGTGCCACATTATTTTCAGCCAAACTAAATGTCACTTTAAGTTTTTCAATTTGCCTACTTCTTAGCACCGGTCCTTCTCGTTCCTTTCCCCGTTTATTAACAGCGTATATTTTTATATTCTGTGCCTTCAGTCTTGATGCAAAACTCACCTTTTCTTCAAGTTTTCCTTTATCTACTTCTAGTGAAGATATAGCATCCTGCATTTCATTTTGCTGGACTTTCAGGTCTGTATTTTCTACGAATAATGAATCATTCAGCTGTTTCAGTCTGTCAATTTCTACATCTTTCGCTTTCAATAGCGATTCATATCCTTTTACTTTTTCTCTTAAACGAGATACTTTAATATTACCAGACTTGCGCAATGCTTCCTTTTCCTTCTCCACCTCTTCTTTTGCCTGTTGAAGCTCAGAAATATCTCCTCCCAAAGCTTCAATTTCAGCAATTTTCTCATCCAACTCTATACTAATTGCCTCTAGTTTACCCGAAGCTTCTACTAATTCCTCACGTGTAATTTCATTCTCTGCTTTAAGTTTGTCTTGGTTTTTCATACCATTCCAAATGAAAAATAATGAGGTGAGTAGCAATACCCCCAAAATTCCTATAATAACCTTATTCTTGTTACCCGTTTTCTCTTCTACGAATACAGGTTTGTCCGGCTTTGGTGCTGATTGTTCTTTATTTGTTGTCTCCATGTTTTATTATTTACGATGATTAAAACTATTATTAAATATTATCGCACTATATGCAAAAATAACTTTTTATTCCTTTTTTACATAATCAAAAATCAATTACGCATTTTTGCATCAAAATTCCAAATTAAATAAGCATGATAAAATTAGATGAAAAATTTTGGACAGAAAGATATGAACTAAATGAATCAGGTTGGGATATTGGTCACATTTCGACGCCACTAAAAACCTATATAGACCAGCTCACCAACAAAAACCTCAAAATACTGATACCTGGTGGGGGAAATAGCTACGAAGCAGAATACCTTTTCAAAAAAGGATTTGACCATGTATTTGTGGTTGACCTCTCTAAAATTCCGCTAGAAAACATAAAAAAACGGTGCGTAAATTTTCCTACAGCACAACTTCTCCACCAAAATTTCTTCGAACTAGACATGCAATTTGATTTAATCATTGAACAAACATTTTTTTGCGCACTAAATCCATCATTAAGAAATGATTATGCTAAGAAAATGCACCAATTACTTCATCCAAGAGGAAAGCTAGTGGGCTTACTATTTGACGCTGAACTTAACAAGGATCATCCTCCGTTTGGTGGCGATAAAGAAGAGTATAAAACATATTTCAGCCCCTATTTTGAGATTAAACGCATGGAACGTTCTTATAATTCTATAGAAAAAAGAGCAGGTAGGGAACTTTTTATAACCCTCCTAAGAAAGTAGTTTTTAGAAATCTAGCACATAGTGTTCTTTGGTAAAACTTTTATCAAAGAACACAATTCCTGCATCATAAATATCCAAACTTAAGGTCACTTCAGGGAGGTTCACAATTTCACACCACGCCTTAAACATGCCTTTGGACCAATGGATATCATCAAAAATGAAAATAGTTTTATTATGAATTTTATCCTCAAACAAACCGTAATAACCCATGGTACTTTGGTATTGATGGTTGGCATCAAAGTATACCACATCAATATTATCTATTGAACCTAAAAATTTTGGCAATGTTTCATCAATATTCCCCACAATCAAATCAATATTATTCCTACTGGTGTTTCCAAACATATTATTTGCCACTTCTGCAGTTTCTATACAGCCTTCGAAAGTAGTGATTTTCGCTTTTTCACCCACCGCAGAAAGGTATAAAGTATTGATACCAAAAGAAGTACCTAATTCTATGATTTTTTCTGCACCTGAATTTTTAGCAATTCTAAAAAGTACTTTTGAGAATTTTTCGCCACTCAATGCACTTTTTGCGATGTCCTTTATTCTTCTTTCCGAGGATGCATCAACCCTAGAACCTGCGCCGAAATCGTTGATATGAATCGTATTTTCATTTTGTAATAGCGCCTCTCTGTACTGTTCTATTTCATCAAAAAGAATATTTTTTTCTTTTGATTTCAAAACAGTGGTATAAAAATTATACAGAAACGGAGAATGCAGAGAATGCCTGCTTACTGCGTTAAGTTTGTATCTCAAAAATTGAAAAACTGGAAATATTGAAGCCAATCTTGAATTAATTTAGCTTATACGGAACAATCATTGTGAACTCCGGGATTGCCACTTCAAATTGCTTGCCATCAATCATCCGCTCCATAATATAGACCCCATACATTTTTCCTAGTCCAGATTTCAGGTTACAACCCGAAACATACTGGTGCTTTTGTCCTGGTTCTAGTATAGGCTTCTGCCCTACTACACCATCGCCCTCCACGTCACGAACCACACTATTCGCATCTACAATATGCCACTTTCTTCTTAGTAATTGAATGGTATGCTCACTTTTATTTTCAATAGAAATACGGTAGGTAAACACATAATGATACTGTCTTGGACTAGAATACTCAGTCTGATACTCCGTCTCAACAGTAACTTTTACACCCTTTGTAATTTCTGTGACCATTTTTTAACCAATGATTGATAGCGTTTAATGATTAAATATACACATTAGTTTAACTTTGAAGATAGGTTAAGCATCAAAAAATGATTAACTTCTTTAAAAAATATAATAAATAATATGAATGTTAAAATTGAGCGTAGTTGGAAGGTGCTATTATGTAGTGAATTTGAAAAGCCATATTTCAAAAAATTAACTGAATTTGTAAAATCAGAATACGCAGAAAACACTATTTACCCCCCTGAAAAAGATATATTTGCTGCCTTTGATTTTTGCAGTTTCAAAGAGGTGAAAGTTGTTATCCTAGGCCAAGACCCTTACCATGGAGATGGGCAAGCAAATGGTTTGTGCTTTTCGGTAAGTGATGGTATAAAAAAGCCACCCTCTCTCATGAATATTTTTTATGAAATAAAAAGTAACTTAGGGAAAGAAATTCCCGAAAGTGGCAACCTAGAACGCTGGGCAAAACAAGGAATACTATTGTTAAATGCGACACTGACAGTCAAAGCACGTACTCCAGGATCACACCAAAATAAAGGGTGGGAAGATTTTACAAATGCCGTAATCAAAACCATCTCAGATAAAAAAGAAAATATTGTATTTCTGCTTTGGGGAGCATATGCCCAACAAAAAGGAGCAATCATAGACCTCCACAAACACCACGTACTCAAATCACCACATCCGTCACCATTTTCCGTTCACAGGGGTTTTTATGGCAATCGGCATTTTAGTAAAACCAACGCCTACTTACAATCAAAAGGAATGCAGGAAATTGATTGGTAAAACTATTTGATTCCCATAAAAATCCTATCCCATCTTATATTACTGGGAAAGTTCTCATTTTTATCCAAAGAAACCAACACAAACAATGCCTTGCCTACCACATGGTCTTCAGGTACAAAACCCCAATATCGTGAGTCCAAAGAGTTATGCCGGTTGTCACCCATCATGAAATAGTAATTTTGTTTGAATGTGTATTTGCTATTTGACACACCATCAATCATGAGTTTTCCTTCTTTCATTGCTACTTTTTCATGCCCTTCAAAATGCGCAATAACATGCATATACTTGGCAATATTTTCTGCTGTTAATTCGATAGTCATTCCTTCCGCAGGTACGGTAATAGGGCCATAAAAATCTTTGTTCCAATCAAATAAATCCGACTTTGGATACGTATTGGCTTCTATCTCATCACTTTTAGATTTATCCAAAACAACCTCATCAATGAAAGGATAATTTGCTAGTTTTTTTGCACTTTCAGGCGTAGCCCCTATAATGTAATAGCCATCGTTGGTCGTTACGTAATCCCAAATATTACATTTTTTGAATACCCTTGGATTCACAGCATTTCTTGTTTTTACATAATAACTGTATTCCATTTCTGGTGGATTAATTCCTTTTTTACCATTAATATAGACTTGTGTGTCACATACCTCAAGGGTATCACCCGAAATAGCAATGCACCTTTTTATATAATTTGTCTTTAAATCTGTTGGGTGTTGAAATTCTTCAGGATAGTTGAATACCACCACATCATTTCTTTTGATATGGGTAAATCCAGGCAACCGATACTGCGGCAACTGAATCCAATCAACGTACGACTTTACATTGAGAAAAGGGATTTTTTGATGCGTTAAGGGTACTTGCAAAGGTGTCTTAGGGGTGATCGGTCCGTAGTGTATTTTACTGACAAACAAAAAATCACCAACCAATAAAGAATGCTCCATCGAAGCAGTAGGAATAGTAAAAAGCTGTAATAGCCCCCACCTTATTATTGATGCCGCCACTACTGCAAAAAGGATGGCATCTGTCCATTCTCTTGCAACAGATTTCTTTTTCTTAGACTTTTCTTGGTTGTCTTTTTTCCAAAACTTCAGTTTCATTCTTTCTTAAATTTGATTGAATTATAAGTTTGCAAAAGTAAAGGGTTTTAGTTAAAATAAAACTATGGGTTAATTTTAAGCTGAAGTGTAATCCCAGCATTAGGAATATTCCATTTATTCTGTACCGATGTTGGTTTAATACCTAGCGCGAGGTCGTCGTTTAAATCAAACTCCAGCAGGTGGGCATCCACATGTGCCTCCACAATATTTAATGCGTACCACAAAACTGAAATAATAATGAAATAATCCCTATTTCTTCTAAAAACATCTGTACGCCTTCTGAGTTGTGTTTCGGTAAATTGCGTGGGATTTTCAAGACCTGGGATTTTTCCCGTTTCTATCAATAATGCATTTAAATAATATTTATATTTCACACTATTATCATGAATTTGAAATGCAAAAAATGCATGACCGCCATAGATAATAGGTAATTTCCAAAAACTCTTATTATACATTTGTCCAAGACCTGGGAAAATAGCAGAACGTAAGGCTGCTTTCTTCGGTCTACGCCTGTCTGAATTTGTAATAACTTTTTGAATACCCTCTGACTCCGCAACAATATTATTCTCAGATAGCACTACGGAATCACGTTTGACTGCCTCCTCCTCTTGGGCAAATGCATTGATGCCTAGCAAAATAAAAACCCAAAAAAATGACCAACGAATCATTTAGATAATGCCTAAAATTTCAAGAATTCTGTTCAAATCAGCCGTGGAATTATAAGGTATTTTCATTTCTCCCTTGCCACCACGCTTCTCTGTTAGCGCAATTTTTGTTCCAAAGTGTGACGATAGTCTAGTTTGCATTTGCTGCATCCCATAACTGAGTTCATTACTAGCATCTTTTACACTTTCATTGTCCTCAGTTGTCGTCAAACTAAGTGCTCTAACAATACCTTCTGTTTTTCTTACCGATAGGTCTTCATTTACAATTTTTCCAAATATATCTAGCTGAATGTCAACACTTTCCAGAGTAATCAGTGCCCTAGCATGCCCCATACTTATCTTCTTATCTCTGAGTCCTATTTGAATGTCTGGTGGTAATTTCAGCAATCGTAAATAGTTATTGATAGTGGCTCTTTTTTTACCTACCCTATCTCCTAATTCTTCTTGTTTTAAATCACATTCCGTAAGCAACCGCTGATAACTCAATGCAATTTCGATAGCATTCAGGTTTTCTCTTTGAATATTTTCTATCAGCGCCATTTCCAACATCTGCTGGTCATTGGCAGTGCGAATGTATGCAGGAATTGTTTTGATACCAGCTAATTTAGAAGCCTGCAATCTTCGCTCCCCTGAAATGAGCTGGTATTTTTTATCACTCAGTTTCCTAACCGTAATAGGCTGAATAATTCCTTGTATTTTAATAGATTCCGATAACTCTACTAACGCCTCTTTGTCAAAATGTGTTCTCGGCTGAAAAGGGTTTGCTTCTATCGCAGCAACAGCAATTTCTCCAATCGCTGCTGACACTGGTTTCGTAGCAACTTTGCTGGGTTTTAATTTTGCTACTGGGCTATCACCCAACAAAGCACCAAGTCCTCTACCCAAAGCATTTCTCTTTTTTGCAGTTTTAGCCATATCCTAACCGTTAACTTTTTCAATAACTTCTTTTGCCAAATTCAGATAACTCACAGAGCCTTTGCTTTCGGCATCATAAGCAATGGTGGGGATTCCAAAACTCGGCGACTCGCTCAACCTGACATTTCTAGGAATCAGTGTTTTGAAAACCATGTCTTTAAAATGCGTGGTCACTTCCTCCACTACTTGATTTGAAAGCCTTAATCTAACGTCATACATTGTCAAAAGAATTCCTTCTATTTCAAGGTTTTTATTTAAACGTTTCTGAATAATTTTAATGGTATTCAATAATTTTCCTAATCCTTCAAGCGCAAAATACTCACACTGCACTGGCACAATGACCGAATCCGCTGCGGTGAGCGCATTGATGGTTATCAAGCCTAATGACGGCGAGCAATCAATAATGATAAAATCATAATTGTCTTTGATTGCAGCCAAAGATTTCTTCATTCTGTCTTCCCGCTTCTCAAGGTCAACCATCTCTACTTCAGCACCTACCAGGTTGATATGTGATGGTAAGATATGCAAGTCGTTTATTTGCGATTCATGAATACAATCACCCACTGCCACCTCGTCCACCATGCATTCATAAATACTAAGTTCTACCTCATTCGGGTTCATACCTAACCCTGAAGTGGTATTAGCCTGCGGATCAGCATCTACCACCAATACTTTTTGGTCTAGTGCCGCCAAACTTGCTGATAAGTTTATCGCTGTTGTGGTCTTCCCCACTCCTCCTTTTTGATTCGCTATTGCTATTATTTTTCCCATGTATTATATACTAAATTTATGGATGGCTTCGCCAAATATCTGCCAAAAGTAAACTAATTTTTGTTGCTAGTAGAATTTATAAAAAAACAAACACGCTAAGAATAGTAAGCCCCTCTACAACCCTAACAATTACCGTTTCTTTTTAGGCTTTGTACTCTTCTTTTGATTTTCCTGCGCAGCCTTCATCGCCTCTTCTAACTTCAGTTTAAAGCCTGATTTCTTCTTATTGGCGTTTTTCTTTCTGTTCTCTTCTAGTGTCTTTTTAATTTTGTCTTCATTTACAAATCTCCTTATTAACGTTTGCTGACTGAATGTAACAATGTTTGAAACAAAATAATAGAAGGTAAGGCCAGAAGGGTAACTATTCAACATAAACATGAAGGTAATTGGCATGAAGTAACCAATATTTTTCATTGGTCCCTGTACTGTATTTACTTGGTTGTTTGACCAGGTATAAAGAATCGTTGACATGGTCATCAATAAAGTAAACAAACTGACATGAGCACCATAAAAAGGAATCTCAAATGGCAATTGGAAAACCGAATCATACGTTGACAAATCGTGTGCCCATAAAAATGACTCATGCCTCAACTCCACCGAATTTGGAAAAAATCGAAACATGGCAAACAAAACTGGCATCTGTAATACCATGGGCAAACAGCCACTGAGTGGACTTACTCCTACCTTGCCATAGAGCTTCATTTGCTCCTGTTGCTGCTTTTGCATGTCATCAGGATATTTCTTTTTCAACTCATCTAGTTCAGGCTTCATGACCTTCATCTTGGCCATGGACATGTATGACTTATAGGTCAATGGAAATAGAAGCAGCTTGATAAAGAATACCAAAATGATGATGATGATACCATAATTGCTAATATAATTTTCTAAAAAATTAAAAACAGGGATAATTAAATACCGATTGACAAAAGCAAATATGGGCCAACCCAAATCAACATTTTTCGAAAAACCATCTGTTACCTTTTTGAGTATCTGAAAATTATTAGGCCCAAAATAATACCTAAAATGTCCTTTTCCGTTTTTCAAGGCTTCCACCGGAATGGCCAATGACAATGCCGCATTTTTAATAACTATCGTATCGTTAGGATCAACAGCGGTTGAAAATTTACCACTTTCAAAGTTTAAGCTATCAGCAATAATCGCTGCCGAGAAGAATTTTTGCTTCATGCTCACCCATTTGATACCTTCATCAAGCGATTCTTCCTGATTTTTGGTAGAAGAAGCACTTAAACTTTCATATGATCCATTTGCGGTATAGTAATTGATGGTTGATTTCTTTTTTGACCCCAAATACCCTTCGTATTCTTGTTCCAAACGCTTCATTTTATTATCCCAAGTGAAGGACACCTCACTATTATCTACCACATTATCGAGCCCTTGAAAACCAAGACTATATGATAATTGATAACCCATAGCAGGCAAGGAAAATATTTTTTCAATAAACTTTCCCGAAGAAAGTTCTAAGATAAATCTAGCGGTCATTGTTCCGTCTTCCTTAGCACTAGACACTATCTCACTCTTAAAATACAGTGCCGACATGTCAATGTCCTTGCCTTGCGACTTGAACACCATATTCATATTACTGCTATTTTCATCTAATAAAATAAGTGGCTTGTCATCATACGTACTGAACTTTTTAAGCACTACTTCCTTTACTCTCGCCCCCTTCGTGGTAAAAGTAATTTTAACATCTTCATTCTCTAGCACAACGTCTTTATCTATGCCTATTGCTGCGATAGAAAACGCACCGTAGGTGCTTTGATTGACCACATTTTGCATTGAATCACTGAGCACCTCTTCTACAACAGGCGCTACTATTTCTTCCGTTACAACAGGCGTTATTTGTTCAACTTTGGTGCTGTCCGTTTGGGTTTGTACTGAAGTCTCCGGTTTCGGAGTGAAATACAAATACACCATCAAAAGTAAAGAGATAAGGATGAGCCCTATCGATTGATTTTTATCCATTCCGCAAATATACTAATGAAGATTTTCTTTTTTATAATCTAGGGCAGCTTTTATAAATTTTACGAACAATGGATGTGGATTTAGTACTGTACTTCGTAATTCGGGGTGATATTGCACGCCAACAAACCAAGGGTGGTTTCCAATTTCCACAATCTCCACTAATTTCGTATCAGGGTTCATTCCTGAAGCCTTCATGCCTGCCTTTTCAAATTGTGCCTTATACTTATTGTTAAACTCATAACGATGGCGGTGTCTTTCTGTGATTTTTGTCTTACCATATGCAGTAAATGCCTTAGAGTTTTTCTTAACTGTACAATCATATGCCCCCAATCGCATCGTTCCTCCCATTTCTGTGATATTTTTTTGTTCTTCCATCAGGTCAATGATTGGGTTTTTCGTCTTCGCATTCATCTCTGATGAAGCTGCATCCTTAATTTTTAATACATTTCTCGCAAATTCTATCACCGCACATTGCATGCCTAAGCATATCCCAAAAAATGGGATATTATTTTCTCTCACATACTTTACGGTATCTATCTTTCCTTCAATGCCTCTTTCTCCAAAACCAGGAGCAACCAAAACACCATCTACGTTTTTCAACAGCGTCTCAGGATTTCCATTTTCAATTGCTTCAGAAGAGATGTATTCCAAATGCACCTTGCACTCACTTACCACCCCTGCATGTATAAAGGATTCAATAATAGACTTATACGCATCAGGCAACTCTACATATTTACCGACCAGTGCAATATTCACCTCATTCAGTGGGTTTTTAAGCTTCCCTAAAAATTCCTTCCATTGTTCTATGTTTGGCTCACCTTTAGAAGGTAACTTAAATTTCGTCAACACTCGCTCGTCCAATTTTTCTTTCCGCATCAATAAGGGCACATCATAGATAGTATCCGCATCCATCGCCTCAATCACCGAGTTGATTGGCACATTGCAAAACAAAGAAAGTTTCTTCCTTATTTCTATTGGCAATGGTTTTTCCGTTCGGCAGACCAAAATATCTGGCTGCACCCCTGATTCCAACAATTGTTTGACAGAATGTTGCGTAGGTTTGGTTTTCAACTCCCCTGCCACCTTTAAGTAAGGAATTAATGTCAAATGAATAACACTCGCCCTATTCGATCCCAACTCCATTTTTGCCTGCCTTACTGCCTCAATGAAAGGTAATGATTCGATATCTCCCACGCAACCTCCAATTTCTGTAATTACGATGTCGTACTTCCTGGTATTTCCAAGTGCATAAATATTTCTTTTAAGTTCATCGGTGATATGAGGAATTACTTGAACTGTTTTTCCTAAATAATCGCCCCTACGTTCTTTGGTGATGACATTGTTATATATTCTGCCAGTGGTTACATTATTAGCTTGAGACGTATTTATATTTAGAAAACGTTCATAATGACCTAGGTCCAAATCTGTTTCCGCACCATCATTGGTGACATAGCACTCACCATGCTCGTACGGATTCAATGTACCTGGATCGATGTTGATATAAGGATCAAATTTTTGAATGGTAACAGATAGTCCTCTTGCTTGAAGCAATTTACCAAGAGAAGCGGCAATAATGCCCTTCCCTAAAGAGGATGTAACGCCACCAGTGACGAATATATATTTGGTTGATTTTGCAGATGCCATAAGTTGATTTATTGGTGTACTTATGGGGTACAAAGTTAATTTTTTATTTCTTAAACTAGTATATAACTTATGCTAATTTTTAATTTAAAAATTGTAGTGAGTTATACATAAAACAATAGTCAGGTAATAAAACCGCCTAAAGTGAGTTTTAATTAACCAAAGTATTGAAGTATTTTAAAGTTAGAGATAAAATAGCTAAATATCTGTAAACGAGCATTCAGAAGAGTGTTTGTAACGAAATGAAAATAAAATATAACTAATTAATGACTAAATTGCAGTTAATTAATAGAAAAAATAAAATGTAATGAAGAATTCATATATAACACTAAAGTATTGTAAAGTACCAATTATAAAGGTATTCTTTATAGCAATTGTCATGTTTTCACAAAATACTTATGCGCAAGTGGGTATAGGAACAGCAACGCCAGATGCCTCGGCAATCCTCGACTTGCACTCCACAGAAAAAGGGCTGCTCATTCCTAGAATGACAACTGGCCAACGGCTAGGTGTTGTGAATCCTGCCACCGGACTATGGGTGTATGATGTCACCGAAAATCACATGTATTATTTTAATGGTACCAAAT
Organism: uncultured Roseivirgaceae bacterium; assembly: GCA_964424205.1. GTDB lineage: Bacteria > Bacteroidota > Bacteroidia > Cytophagales > Cyclobacteriaceae > CAYRIF01. The sequence continues at coordinate 14,936 of CAYRIF010000040.1, forward strand.
GGACTACTGAATTTGGTGATCAAGGACCAAAAGGTGACAAAGGTGATAAAGGAGATGATGGTCCTCCTGGAACGAAAGGAGACCCGGGAGCCTCAGTAAAAGGAGACAAAGGAGATAAGGGAGACAAAGGAGACAAGGGAGACACTGGTCCCCAAGGACCTCCAGGTGTAGGCGGTGGTAATGGTAGCGGATGGCAACTCACCGGAAATGCAGGCATCAATTCAAGTACCCAATATTTAGGTACCACAGATGCTGTAGATTTGGTATTCAGGGTGAATGGAGAATCTGAAATGGTAATCAAGGCAGATGCAGGTGCTGCAAAAAAAGGATATGTTGGTATAAATGTCGATCCCGAAGCGCACTTACACGTAAAAAGTTTTTATGACAGCCCGCTACAAGATGCATTTAGAATAGACAACAGCAGTAGAAAAATATTCAACATTAAATCCAACGGCGTGGTCGTAGTAGGTGGTAGTGTAGGCAACAACCACATAGAAATTGAAAGATCAGGCGGTACTGGTAGCTTTAAAATAGGACGACGGGCAGATTTTGCCTATTTAAGCACACAAAGTAGGCCGAATACCCCAATTGTTTTTTCTGCATTTGATGGCGTAGCCAATGGCATAAAAATGGTCATGACCGCAAAAGGTGAACTCATTATAGGAAAACCTAATGCTAGTACCGATCCAACACCAGATGGGGCGCATCAATTAATTGTCCATGGATTAGCATCTTCTACCCAGGAAAAATTTGACGTTATCTCAGATGGTCGGTTCAAAAAAAACATCAAAGATATGGACGGAGGGCTTAATCTCATAAAACAATTTAGACCAGTAGCTTATCAGTGGAAATCAAATATGGCAAAGGCAGGAGATTTTTACTTACAAAAAGACAACTATGGATTTATCTCGCAAGAAGTTGAAAAAATAATGCCTAGCATGGTAACAAAAGGTAAATTTCAGTTGGGAGATAAAACCATTGAAGATTTTAGATACTTGAATACTTCAAACCTCACGCCAATTATGGTCAATGCTATTCAAGAACAGCAAGACATCATAGAAAAACAAAAAACACAAATTGATGCGTTGGAAGCTAGGGTGGCGGTACTAGAAGAGAATAATAGAAATGACATCACCGTATCTGATGCGAAAATTCAATCCCTGAGAAGTGAGTTCGAAGCATTGAAAGCACTTATTAAAGATAATAGCCAAGATAAAGACAATCTAAAAGCCTCTACTAAATAGTGACAATCAATCTAAAAAACATATTACCCATTATGCTCATTTGCTTATTGGCAATTAGTCCAAATGCGCATTCGCAATTCATTACCAATTTCAGTGGTACAGAGATATATGTTTCATCCAAAGAAATACTATCTATCACCGAAGGAGAATTTGTCAATAATGGAACGGTCACCAATAGGGGGAGCTTATATATAGGTGGAGATTGGACCAATAACGAAACTTATAGCCTCATTGATTCAGGGAGATTCATTTTAAGTGGAGACAAGCCGCAACTTATCAACCATAATAACCAAAGTGTTTATACATTGATAATCGATGGTGCGGGTGAAAAAACTTTGGGCAGTGACCTCAGCGTCGTAAATACATTTGAATTGGTAAATGGGCTTATCACACCCACTGAAAACTTCTTGCTCACCATGAACGATGGTACCATAGTACAGGATGGAAATAATAATTCCTATGTGAATGGTGCATTGTACCACGTTGGTATAGGTGACAAGCTTTATCCCATTGGTAAAAATAATCATTACAGCCCAGTTACTTTGCTAGATGTACAAGGCGATGCGCCAACAATAGGTTTTGAAGTATTTGAACCAAATACCGATCCGCAATACCCAAAAGTATTGCAATCTGTTTCAGAAACTAGGTATTGGAAAAAAACCATCCTAGCAGGAACACTAGATGGTGGCAGAATTAACTTACGAATTGCAGAAGATGAAGGCATTGATGATATAACGCTTGCGGTGATTACAGCAACAGAAACGCTTGGTGGTATTTTCAAAAGCATGGGCATTCACGAACTGCTTCACATAGACGATCCACAAAAAACTTCTGTCACCTCTAACAATAACATAATCGCTGCAGTAGATTATTACGCCATTGGCGAAGAATTCGATTTTAGCAAAATTGAATGTGTACCGAATGCGTTTTCAACCGCTTCACCAAATACTGATGAAAATGTTCTAAAGGTATATTGTACGAATTTGAATGAGGAAAACTTTTCTTTCACCATATTTGATAAGTGGGGGTTGATTGTATATGACACCAAATCCGTAGAAGTCGCCACCCAAAAAGGATGGGATGGCATAAATCCGATAACAGGACTAAAAGCAAAAAATGACGTGTATCGCTATATCCTTTCAGGAAGATATAACAATGGTAAGACATTCAAGAAATTTGGGACGATTACCAAGCTAAACTGATCAATAAAAATGAGGGGTGAGCGTTTGGATATATTGAAAATAAAAGTATATAAACATAAGTTTGGCAACAAACTTTTTGTTGCCATCATATTTATGCTTAGTGGTGTATTTTCTTTTCAAGCAAATGCCCAAGATGCTAATTTCTCACAATACTATGCAGCTCCTTTATATTTAAACCCAGCATTGGCAGGGTTTGACGCCAGAACTTCCATAGGGCTCAACTATCGATCACAACAAAAAACAGCGCCTTTTCCAAATGAACTGAATCAATTTTCTTTCATCAAACCAATCATGGGAAAAGGAGAAACCATCAATCACAAAGGCGGCATTGGTGTCTCTGCATTTAGAGAAATCGCTGGTCAAAATGCCAATTTCAGTGTCGTAGGCGCATCACTTACCGCCGCCTACAACCTCTACTTAGATGCCGAAGGAAAACAAAAATTAACGATTGGACTTCAAGGGAGTTACATCATGAAAAAAATTGATTTTAGCAACCTCACTTGGGGATCGCAGTACGATCCTTTTCTTGGGTTTGACCAAAGCATTACGCCTGAGGCTATCGGCAATCTAAATGACAATACCGCTTTTATGGCTATTAATGTAGGATTTATGTGGTATATCGCTTTAGGAGATGCGGCTGATAGCTATCGCTCCAATGCCTATTTAGGCGTCGCCGTGAACAATTTAAACAAACCAGATGAATCATTAATAGACGGCAAAGCAGTACCAGTACCTCAACTCTATAAGCTTAATGCTGGGATAGATTTAGGCGTGAGTGAAAAACTAACCATCTCTCCTAATGCGGTGGTAAAATACCAAGATGAAATCCTGCAATTCAATGCAGGTACTTATCTATATTACGACTTGAAAAGTCCAGATTTAGAAGAGGATACTGAAAGTAGCACCTCACTAATTTTAGGAGCATGGTATCGATATGGCGACTCATTTGTTTTTGCCGCAGGCATCAGCAAAGGAAATATAACCTTTGGTGCCAGCTATGATTTACGCACCACTACTTTGAGACATCCTGCTATTGGATTAGGCACTTATGAGCTATCTATAAATTATCGTTTCAAACGAAAAAATAAAGAAGCCAATCCAGCAGACTATGAGCATAAACCTAGGTTTCAGCTTTAGTCCTGCCGCACCTGTTGCGGCATCCCCTTATTCATAACTCCTATTTCTAGGAGATGCCGCAATAAATGCGGCAAGGGGATACCGCAACAAGTGCGGTACTGAGTAACATTTTAATTATTTGGTATCAATCTTCTCCATGGTCTGTGTCCTCACAGAACATCACCCAAAATCCCCAGACCCTCTCATTTATACTTTCAATATGAAATACAAAATTAGAAAAACTTGCACCTGC
>CAYRIF010000041.1:0-18432 GCA_964424205.1 uncultured Roseivirgaceae bacterium
GGCTTTTGCTTACTACTTGATTGGCTGCTTTTGTATGCCAGATGGAGGCTAGTTCACCGTAAATAACTTGGACGGAGTCAGTTACGGTTTCAAATGGAGGAAGTGTAGGACCAAGAGGACCGCCTTCCTCTGCATTAAGAGTATACTCCTTACCTTCACCATTCTTTATAAATGAAGAGGAAATATATTTACCTTTTCTAAAAAGTTGAAACTCTACGTCCAGACCAGAATAATTATACAAAGTAGTTTGAGTTCCATCTCCTCCTTCTCCAGTTGAAATACAAGAAGAACAGAAAATTAACAATAACACAACAATAAATAATAAGTATTTCATTTTTTCATATTTAAAGGTCAAAGAAATAAGCTAAATATTCATCAATTTGTTGATTGGTTACACCACTTGGTTTGTGATTCCTAAGTTCATTTTTTAGTGATGCCAAGCCATATACATGCTTTAGAAAACCAGATTCTATTCCGCCCATTGTGTATCCAGTTACGTCATCGTTTGGGCCTGAGCCTCTTTCTTCATTTTGATTATAATCATCTATTAAATCAATGAAAACAGGTGTATATTCATGGTTATCTGAAGAATCCCACCATTGTTTGTGATCCGCATTACTTCCATTTATCAAATTCTCATCTAGATTATCATAATCAACTTCGCCACGCTCCACATATTCAATTCTAGTAATATGCCACTCGACAGCATCAGCCCAGCTCTCTCTAATTATTTTGGATACTTGTACATATTGAATAGCCTGAGCATTCATAAGCATAATATGCGAAGTATGTGCTATTTCGTGAATGGTGGTACTAAATAAAGCATTCGTGAAGTGGTATTGATTGTTATCATCTCTCTTCCCCCAAATCTTTATGGTAGGCCAGCCGATGCCTACAACACCCCAGTTAACTCCGTCTGAATCATTCGGACCTTTTGTATCTATATAAGCAAATTTTAATTTAGCAAAAGGAACTAGAAAAATATTTGGTCTATTCATTCCCCCAATATTCTTATAATAATACCGATGCGCTGCCCGATGGATGGTAGCAAAACGCAATGATTTACCGCCTGTTATGTTCAGGCTCCAGTTGCCTTTTTGTTTTGGTCCGTTATAATATGCTTGACCAAATACACCATTCCTGATGTCATAATAGGCTCTTTCCCATTTGATACTAAAGTTTGCTGCTTTTGTAAAGGAGCCGTCCAAGGTATAGTTTCCGTTTGCATCGGTAAACCCTTTGTGAATCGTAAACCATCTTCTTGCCCTTACTTTCACTCCTTCAATGGGGATGATGCTACCATCAATAGTGCGGGTGACATAACGATAGATAGGGCGTTTACATTCAGCAGGAGCTACAATTTTTTCAATGATAATATCGCCATCATCACAGGGATAATACTCCCAATGGTCAAACTCTTTCTCCGTGATTGTAGTTTCGCCCACCACATCATCCCATACCCTAATGGTGCCTGATGCTGTATATTTTCTTGCGTTTTTAGCTACTTTTTCTGTTTGCTCACCCTCCTCCAAGTTGTTCGTAATTCTCAAAGCCTCATCTACCAGTGCTGCTACAGAAGGATTAGTAGCCCCTCTGCCATTGGTAATTTGGCCATCTTCTTCAGGGATATAGAGTTTAGCCAATACTTCATATGCTAAGCGTGGCAGTTTTTTATCCACTTTCACTGCCACATACTGATAGGTGGGTTTGCCAATTGGTATCGTAGGGTCATGATAGGAGACACTCCCCGCTTCAATTTCATAGTCAAGTGGATAGTCATATAACTCAAGCGTCGTATCACTTTTGAGCAAATCAAGTTCTTCCTCATCCTGCGGATTAAACTTTATGTAGAGATGTGTGGGTCTCACATTAAATTCGCTGTTTTGCCCAGCTGCTCGTAAATTTTCTTGTGCTTTCCGCATGTTTTCTACCGTATAGGGGTTTTCTAGTTTTTTGCCCAGCTTGGTTTGTCCTTCTGTATTGATGGGTGCTACTGCTTCGGGTTTTATATCCTCGTCTAACCTACATGACGTAACAAACAGAATAAAGGTAGCAAAAAAAGCAACTTTTAAAATACGCAGATAGTTAAATCTGATTGAATGATTGAATGATTGAATGATTTTCATACTATTTCTTTTATTTGGTTAAAAATTTTACAGCATTATCAGAAAAAAATTGGATAACTGATGATTCAACCACAGAAGCTGCAGCGTAGGTGGTTAGCCAGTACTAAAAATCCAAATTGCTGATAAACGAATGTATGAAATTGTTTTTTACTTTCCTAATGGAATTGGATTTTTTCTATAATCTCGTGCTATAATTTTTGCAATCAAGTGTACTTATTTTGGTTGATTCGTTTCCAAAAAATCCCACAAGTTCCTATAAAAATCTTCAAAAACAGCGACCGTTCCATATTCCTCCTCTTTAGGAGAACGCACAAAATGAATCCCGTGCTTTAGCATTTTATTATAATCCTTTCAAAAGTCATCGGTATATAAAAAAAGAAAAGTTTTATATGTTTGATGCTGTTTTTCACGCTTTTATTTTTTGAAACCTGTTAGATTTTCTTTGCCTTCCCATTGGGCTTTATGAAAAAATTATCAGTCGTACTCAGGTTATCAATAAAAAAAGAGAAATCTAAAACAATATTTTGCCTTAAATTTCTCGCTACTAAATGCGCAAAGAAAGTTGCTAAGAAACCAACTCTACACTTCTGTTTATAAAGTCTGTTAAGTCTTTGCCTGTCAGCATATTTTGTGAGAGCATTGCCAGGTCATATGTTTGTTTGGCTAGCTTCAATTTATTCTCCTCTTTTTTGGCTTTCAGAATTTTACTTGCAATCGCATGGTTAGTATTGATTGCCACATTATATGTATCAGGCATATTGCCCATCATGGCCATTCCGCCGCCGCCCATCGCTGACATATCCTTCATCCTGCGCATAAACTCAGGCATCGTGATGGTTACAGGTAATTCGTCTGGCGAAAGTGACTGCATGTCCAGCACCATGTCCTTTCTACCAATTGCTTTTTCAAAAACAGCTTTTAGTTTTTCTTGTTCTGCTTCTGACAAGACACTTTCTGTTTTTTCATCCTTGTCGATCAACTTATCAATGGTATCGGCATCCACTCTTTTCAGACTCGTTTTCTCAAGTTTCTGCTCGAGCATATTCACAAAGTGATTGTCCAGCGGTCCGCCCATAGATAGCACATCGTATGATCGTTTTTTCGCAGATTGGATGTATGCATCTTGCTTACCTAAATCATTGGCATACAAGTACACAAGGTTTTTATCCTTGTCGGTCTGATTGGTTTCAGTATGTTTTCTATACTCATCAAAAGTGAACAGCTTATCATCTGCATTTTTCAACAAACAAAAGTCTTTCGCCTTTTCATAGAACTTTTCATCACTGACCATTCCGTATTTTATAAATAGCCCTATATCATCCCACTTCTCCTCATATGACTTTCGATCTTTTTTGAAAAGTTCATTCAGTTTATCCGCCACCTTTTTGGTGATATATGAATTGATCTTTTTAACCGCTCCATCTGCCTGTAAAAAACTCCTCGACACATTCAAAGGAATGTCTGGAGAGTCGATTACGCCATGAAGCAACATCAAAAATTCTGGGACAATCTCCTTTACCTCATCGGTAATGAATACTTGTCTAGAATATAGCTGAATTTTATTTTTCTGAACTTCAAAATCATTTTTGATTTTAGGGAAATATAGAATTCCTGTCAGGTTGAAAGGATAATCCACATTGAGGTGAATCCAAAATAATGGCTCCTCTGAAAATGGGTGCAACTCTCTGTAGAAATTCAGGTAATCTTCATCTTTTAATTCTGACGGCTGCTTTGTCCAAAGCGGCTCGGTATTATTGATGATATTGTCTTTCTGAATTGTTTTAAATTTTGGCTTGTCATCTTTGTCCTTGCCATCTTCTATGCTTTCGTCTTTTGTGCCAAACTTAATTTCAACTGGTAAAAACTTGCAGTATTTATCAAGAATTCCTTGAAGCCTTCCTTGGTTTAAAAACTCTGCTGAGTCCTCGTTGACATGCAAAATGACATCTGTTCCTTGCGTTTTTTTCTTGCTGCTGCTAATTTCATAAGAGGTGCTGCCATCACAAACCCACTTTACTGCTTCGCTATCCTTGGTATATGACTTGGAGATTATTTCAACATTGTCTGCCACCATGAACGATGAGTAAAAACCCATTCCAAATTTACCGATGATCTCATTGGCATCTTTCGAATCCTTGAATTTCTCTACAAATTCACTCGCCCCTGAAAAGGCAATTTGGTTGATGTATTTTTTAATCTCTTCGGCAGTCATACCAATGCCTTTGTCACTGATGGTAATAGTTTTTTTCTTTTCATCAAAACTCACTTCCACCGTCAAATCTCCCAACTCTTCTTTTACCTCTCCTAATGCAGATAGTCTTTTCAGTTTTTGGGTGGCATCTACTGCATTTGATACTAATTCCCTTAAGAAAATCTCATGGTCTGAGTATAAAAATTTCTTGATGATTGGAAATATATTTTCGGTGTGTATCGAAATTGAACCTTTTTCTTTCATTATATAATTATGTTTATTTTTTGAAATCTTTGTTAGGCAAAGCGTATTTCAAATACCATTCCAACCTGAATATGCTGACGAATGGTAACTAAAGTAAAAATGCGTGTGACAAGATGGCAGTTTTTAATAGGCAGCGGTCAATCCTCAGTTAGTGACCCACTTTTTATACCTATTCCTTACATTGTTATGAATCTGTATTTTTTGATATCATTAATTCCATAAACCGTGGTTAATTCGCTAGTGATAAGAGAGATATAAATTAAATTTTTTAAACAATGCGAAAGTTTGCACTACTACTAAGCGTTATTACCATTTTTACATTAAGCGCTTATTTAACCGAAGTAAAAGAAAATGACCCTCATATTCTTGAAAAGATAGAAACCCAGCAGGAGGATGTTAAAGTGCTGGCACCTCAGATGCTTTTTGGAATTGCCGTTGATTCTTTAAAAATTAAACAAGAGGTGATTCAAAAGAATCAAAATATATCTGAGATTTTAACCTCCTATGATGTTTCGCAGGCTAAAATTAATGCGTTGGCAGCAGTGTCCAAGGAAGTTTTTGATGTAAGGAAGCTTGCCACGAACAAAAAATACACGCTGATTTATGATGAAGTACCAGAAATCAAGCTAAAGGCCATGATTTATGAGCCAAATGCTATCGACTATGTTGTTTTCAATTTAGAAAATGAAGTTTCAGTAGAAATGAAACGCAAGGAAGTAACCACAGTGGAACGGAGTGTTGCGGGCATTATCCAATCGTCATTGTCACAAACCATGGAAGCGTTACAGATGAGTCCACAGTTAACCAATAGGTTTGTGGATGCTTTTGCTTGGCAAGTTGATTTTCAAAGATTACAAGTAGGAGATAAATTCAAATTGATATTTGACGAAAAACAAGTAGCCGGGAAAACGGTAGGTATTGGCGAAATAAAAGGAATTTTCTTTGAGCATTACGGCAATGAATTTTATGCGGTGCCTTATGACCAAGGAGATGGCACTGAATTTTTTGACCAAGATGGTGAAAGCTTAAGAAAGGCATTATTGAAGTACCCACTTGAATTTACTAGAATCAGTTCAAGGTATTCTGGTAGCAGGTTTCATCCGGTACAAAAAAGATACAAAGCACACCGGGGCACTGACTTTGCCGCACCGAAGGGCACCCCCATCAGGTCTGTAGGTGATGGAATTATCGTTGCAGCACGGTATAGTAAATACAACGGAAATTATGTGAAAATAAAACATAATGCCACCTATACTACGCAGTACCTACATATGTCGAAAATTGCCTCTGGCATTAAGACAGGCATGAAAGTAAAACAAGGGCAGACTATTGGTCAAGTGGGCAGTACAGGCTTGGCGACAGGCGCTCATTTATGTTATCGTTTCTGGAAAAATGGCGTCCAAATCGATGCTTTAAAAGTGGACTTACCATCAGCAGCACCAATTAGTAAAGAACACCTAGCAAGATTCCAATCTACAAGAAGAAGAATCACCAAAATGCTTAACGATATTGAGTTTAAAGAAAATGCTGTTCCATTGATTGCTACAAATAGATCTTTGGAGACAACAAATCTTTAATTATCATAAACTTTAAAACCAAAACATTCGTTCTCTAAAAGGACGCTATAATCCGTCAATAGACGGATTATTTTTTGTTTTTTTATACTAAACCAAGACGGAGTGTATTTCAAAAAGCTATTTTTTATCGCATTGCTGTTTTTTATTTGTTACTCAGTACATGCACAGAAAGTAGGATTAGTACTGAGCGGCGGCGGCGCAAAAGGACTGGCACACGTCGGCGTACTCAAAGCCCTAGAGGAAAATGGGATACCCATAGATTACGTAGTAGGCACCTCCATGGGCGGTGTGATTGGCGGGTTTTATGCCGCTGGTTATGCTCCTGACGAAATTGAAGTTATTGCCACTAAAGAAAACTTTCAGAACTGGGTGAAAGGAAGGCTAAATAAAGCGTACACCTACTTTTATTCTAAAAAAGAACCTGATGCCTCTTTATTTAATGTTGATCTATTTGTAGACTCGACACTGAGCACCACTTTGAATACAAATATTGCAAGTGATTTGGCACTCAATTATATATTGGCAGAGTTTTTAGCACAAGCATCAGCGCGTGCCAACAATAATTTTGATAGTTTATTTGTCCCTTATCGAGCGGTTGCCGCTGAGGTTTTCACCCAAACAGCAGCAATACTAAAGAAAGGAGACCTACAAAAAGCGACAAGAGCGACCATGACCGTTCCGCTTTTTTATAGACCAATCAAAATAGACAACAAGTATATGTTTGACGGCGGGATTTATAATAATTTTCCCGTTGATGTGGCCATCAATGAGTTTAACCCTGATATAGTTATCGGTGTAAATGTATCAAGCAAAAAGTTTGAGGAATATCCATATGACACAGATGATCAGCTTTTATCCGAGTCATTTTCCCTCGTTTTTACAAACAAAGCAGATCCAACAAGCGTGCCGGATAGTGGTATTTATATAGAGCCCAATTTACAAGAATTTTCAAGTTTGGGGTTTCATAGCGTTGAACGTATTATTGATAGCGGTTATGCAAAGACCGTGGAACTCATGCCCAAAATAAAGGCTGCTATAACAAGTAGAAGAAATGCAAAACAAGTTAGTGACCAACGGAAAATATTTAAAGGTGCAATCAAACCATTAAAATTTGGCGATATTTCCATTGTTGGTTGCAATTCCTACCAAACAAAATACATCACAAAGACTTTTGACAAAAAACGACCGCTGGCTATCGGTGATATCAAATCTGGCTATTATAAACTGGTATCAGAAAATTATTTTAAGAATGTCATTCCAAACATTCTTTATAATAAAGAAACTGGGTTATACGACTTTGAAATTCAGTCAGCACAAAAGGAGTTTGTTAAGATGTCATTGGGCGGTAATTTAGCGACAAGGAATATTAGCCAGTTGTTTTTAGGAATTGAGTACGACCATTTTAATAGGTTTTTGACAAATTTTAATGCTACTTTTTATGCTGGGAGGTTTTACCAATCAGCCAATCTGAAGGCTCGAATAAATTTTCCTTCGGCTAATCCGTTTTATATAGAACCAGCGTTTAGGATTAACAGTTGGGATTATGTAAATGCCAAAGAAATCATTTTTGAAAATCAGCTTACCACCATTATCAACCAGACAGATAGAAAATTAGGGTTAAATGTTGGGATGGCCGCAGGCACGAGAGGAAAAACCGTAGTGCATGGAATGTATTTTAGCAATACCAACAAGTTTAGTAACACCAATGAATTAATTTCAACTGACACACTAGATCGGCAGGAATTTGACGGGGTGAGGTTTGGGGTAGCCTATAGTAGAAATAGTCTGAACAGGAAACAATATGCCAATAGCGGAGACGCCTTAAGTATTTCCATTGATTATATTAATGGCACTGAGGAGTATGTAGCAGGGAATACTTCAAAAGTTAATTCCTTTGAGCAAAAAAACAGAAAGTGGTTCATCGCAAAATTTGCCACAGAAAAATATTTTGGGAAACAAAAGTATCATTATGGTTATTATTTTGAAACTGTTATTTCTAACCAGCCATTTTTTGCAAATTATCTAAGTACAAAAATTAATGCCACTGCATTTTACCCTTTTCAAGATAGCAAATCTATTTTCTTGAATAATTTTAGAGCACATAATTATGCTGTTGGCGGTGTTAGAAATGTGGTAAGTGCTAATAGGTTTTTAGATATTAGATTAGAAGGATATGCGTTCATTCCTTTTAGGGAGATTTTAAAAAAACCTAATCAGGAAGCGGTATATGGCAAAAAAATAGCAAAAATATATACCGCAGCAAGTCTCTCTGGTGTTTACAATAGCCAAATTGGGCCTATTAGTCTTAGTTTTAATTATTATGATGACCCCGAAAGAAAATTTGGCGTATTGCTTCATGTTGGCTATCTAATTTATAACAAAAAATCGTTAGAATAGGATATTTTTAAGAAATCCGAATACTTGGTCTATTTCTTTTCTTTGTAATATAACAGACAAAATTCGTTACCAAATTCAAATAAGACTACTTACTTTTAATTATTGCTTTAAGTCATTTTTTAAACTTATCAATTATGAAGGCTACATTTTTTAATAAGCTATTTTTTATTGTTGCAGTATTAGTATTTATGGGTAATTCTGCGGCAGCCGTTCAATCATTTTCTTCAAAGAAATCAGATGACCCTGACACCCTGATTGTGATGGAAGGGAAAGTCTTTGATATAGAAACAAAACAACCTGTAAAGGCTAAATTTATATTTCAAAGAATGCCCTATGGTGGCAATGTTGGTACCTCTAGGGTAAAGACAGAACAGGGGGACTATCAGTTGACTTTGATGAAATCCTACCAGTATAAAGTAAAAGTGCAAGCGGAAGGCTATGTGTCTCTTAGTGAGATGGTTTCAACCAAAATTATAGACCTTGAAGGTGTTATGTTCAAAGACTTTTATTTGGTGCCGACTGGTGTGGGACAAATAGTAAAATTAAGAACTTTAATTTTTGAGCAAAGTAAAACAAGTATTATGCCCGACTCATATGGAGAGTTAAATGAGTTGGCCAATATGATGGCTAAAAATAAGAAAATGATTATCCAATTAGAGGGACATACCGATTACTCAGGAAGAGCCTCTCTCAACATGGCACTTTCCTATGACAGGGTAAAATCTGTAAAACAATATTTACTAGCAAAAGGAGTGAAGTCTAGAAGAATAAGGCTCAAAGCTTTTGGAGGCTCACAGCCAGTTTCGAGGGCAAAAACTATAGAGGAAAGAAAAATTAATCGTAGAGTTGAGGTAAGAATTATTGCCATTTAGTAATTTTTTTATAAAAGTCGCCTTCCTACTGGAACATAATTATTTTTATTAAAAAGTGTAAATAACTTAGATTTTGTTATTTTTACGATTGGTTTATTACAACTAACCAATGTTAATTATGTTAAGAAGAATAGTTTTTAGTGTTTTACTGGTAGTAGTTTTCACTCATATACAGGGGCAAAACGTACAATGGGCGTCAAAAGTAATTGAATTTTCCTCTGAACTTACCAGCGTGCAATACTCAGCAAATCAAGTTTTAGGAAAGCCAAATGCACTGCCAGCAGGAGGAGAAAACCCTACTGCATGGACTCCTGACAAAGCAAACAAGAAAGAATTCATCAAAGTGGGGTTTGACAAGCCAATGCAAATAGCACAGATTGCAATAGGAGAATCATATAACCCTTCTACAATCAAAAAGATTTACGCTTATGACGGCGAAGACAATGAATATTTAGTTTTCTCTTTTATCCCAGGCCCAAAACCTGTGAAAAGCAGAATGCTAACAGTGTTTATTGATAAAACCGATTATGAAGTTCATGCCATCAAGATAGTCATGGATGGGGCGTTTGTGAAAGGATATTATAGCATCGATGCGATTGGTATTTCAGAAGCGCAAGGCTTGATAGAAGCAAAAATAAACCTTGCAAAGAATTTACAAGAAGGGGTGGAAAGGGTACGATTAAGCGATAGTGTAAACAGTCCATATAAAGAATTAAGACCACTAATGTCACCAGATGGGAAAACGATGTATTTCAGTCGTAGAAATCATCCTGGCAATATAAATGGTGAAAAAGATGATGAAGACATTTGGTATTCCGAGTTAGATACCATTAGTGGTGAGTGGAAAAAAGCAAAAAACATTGGAAAAGAGTTGAATAACAAGGGCCCCAACTTTGTGAGTGCCATTACGCCAGATGGTAATGCCGTCGTATTAATGCTTGGCAATAAATATAGAAAGAACGGAAAGATGCTAGCAGGAGTTTCTGTCAGCACAAGGGTGGAAGAAAATTGGACCGCTCCTACAAATCAAGAAATAGAGAATGATTATAATTACTCACCGAAGGCAAATTATTTTATGGCAAATAACAGAAAGGTGATGTTAATGTCTGTAGAAAGAGATGATAGTTACGGTGATCGTGATTTATACATCAGTTATTTGAACGGTGATAATACCTGGAGTGAGCCAGAAAACATGGGGAAAACCATCAACACAGCGGCGGAAGAATCTAGTCCGTTTTTAGCGGCCGATGATAAAACACTTTACTTTTCTTCCAAAGGGTTTAGTGGCTATGGTGGAGATGATTTATTTATAACCAGAAGGTTAGATTCCACGTGGACAAACTGGAGTGAGCCTCAAAACCTTGGGCCTGATTTTAATACAGCAGACGATGATCAATTTTTTATGATTACTCCTTCTGGTGAATACGCCTATTACTCAAGAGGGGATAAAAATGTGGACATGGATATTTACAGGTTTAAGATGCCTGTCGTTTATAAACCCGATCCAGTTGTTTTAATCAAAGGAAAGGTAATTAATGCAAAAACCAATGAACCGCTTGATGCAAAAATTATATACGAGCAGTTAAATACTGGTGTTGAGGTTGGCTTTACCAACTCAAACCCAGAAACGGGGGAATATCAAATCCTTCTTCCGGCAGGTGCAAATTATGGATTTTTAGCCTTAAAAGATAAGTTTATACCACTGAGTGAAAATGTTGATTTGACCGATGTTAAAGAATATAAAGAAATAGAAAGAGACCTTTATTTAGTTCCCCTTGAAGTAGGCGTTCCAGTTCGTTTAAATAATGTATTCTTTGATTTTGATAAGTCTGTGCTAAGAAAAGAGTCCTTTCCAGAGCTGGATAGGGTTGTTACCTTAATGCAAGAAAACCCCAAACTAAAAGTAGAAATAGCCGGACATACAGATTGGATGGGAACAGATGAATATAATCAGAAGCTTTCGCAACGAAGAACTAATTCGGTAGTGAAATACCTAGTGGATCATGGCGTGTCTAGTACAAGGTTAGTTCCAAAGGGATACGGGGAAAAGCAACCGATTGCAACAAATGCTACTGATGAAGGGAGACAGAAAAATCGTAGGGTTGAGTTTGTGGTATTAGAAAAATAAACATCAAAGATCTTCTGGATAGTTGGAAATCTATAGCTCTCTTTTTTTAAGACCTCTTGTAATATTTTATGAAAAATATGGAAACATAAGTTTCCTAAACTTTGTTACAGTGCCATCGCCTCATTTATGCTAAGTTATTGACAGTGTAATATTTAGGGAGAGAAAAATTATAAAATTATAAAATTCAACCCCATATTTAGGGGTAAATAAAACAATGTGTAGTTGAAATAAATTGTAAGTATGGAAAACGAAAAAAAAGAGAATACCCTACAAAAAGTAGAAGAAGAGAAAAAAATCAGACAAGCATTCAAGGATCGTGATTGGAATGAAATAAAAAGTGCCAACTCTTGGATGATATTCAAAGTGATGTCGGAATTTGTTGAAGGTTTTGAAAAACTAGCAAAAATTGGTCCTTGTGTTTCTGTTTTTGGCTCGGCAAGAACAAAATCAGACCATAAATATTATAAAATGGCAGAAGAGATTTCTGCAAAACTAGTACGTCATGGATATGGCGTAGTAACGGGCGGTGGTCCAGGCATCATGGAGGCAGGTAATAAAGGAGCAAGAAGCGAAAACGGAAAGTCTGTAGGGTTGAATATTATTTTGCCTTTTGAACAAAGCCACAATGACTATATTGATTTAGATAAGCTAATTTCATTTGATTACTTTTTTGTGAGAAAAGTTATGTTCATGAAATACGCCCAAGGATTTATAGTAATGCCTGGTGGGTTTGGAACATTGGATGAATTGTTTGAAGCAATTACATTAATACAGACTAAAAAGATTGGTCGATTCCCAATTGTTTTGGTAGGAGAGGAATATTGGGGAGGAATGATGGGTTGGATTAAAGATGTCATGCTAGATATGGAAGGAAATATCGGTCCACAAGACATGGAATTAATCAATATTGTAGATAACCCTACCGATGCAGTGAAAGTAATTGATGATTTTTACTCGCAGTATTTGTTGTCACCAAATTTTTAATATTTCAATTTTTTTGGCATGAAAAACACTTTTATAATCTTGTTGCTAATTGCAGTCTTTGGGCTAGGTTCTTATATTGTTTATGATAAGTCAAATGAAAACCAACTAGCACCCGTCACTAAAAAAGAAATGGCGGATGCGCCCCAAAGTGAAATAAAGCAAGTGACACCAAAATTTAAAGTGCGTACTTTTGACATTCCTAACGATTTAACTTTCGCAGGAGAAAAAGTGCCTATAAATCAAACAGATATTAAGGAGCGGTTGGATAGAGAAATTCACGTCAATACTTACTGGAATTCCAGTACGGTATTTGTAATAAAACGCGCACACCGATGGTTTCCATTGATAACACCCATACTAAAGAAACATGGAATTCCAGATGACTTTAAATACTTGGCAGTAATAGAAAGCTCTTTGACAAATGCTGTTTCTCCTGCTAAGGCCGTAGGGTTTTGGCAGATTTTAAGCCGAACAGCAAAAGAAGGTGGATTAGAAGTAAATCAAGAAGTAGACGAGCGGTATAACCCACTAAAGGCAATGGAAGTTACCTGCCAATACCTGAAAGAGGCGCACAGAAAATTTGGTAATTGGACAGATGCTGCCGCTTCCTATAATTTAGGCATGGCCGGACTCGCAAATCGTTTTGAAAAACAGCAGGTACATTCTTACTATGATCTCTTGCTAAACGAAGAAACTTCTAGGTATATATTAAGGGCAGTAGCACTAAAAGAAATCATGGAAAACCCTAAAAAATATGGCTATGATATTCCGGAAGAGCGACTTTATACAACAAGGGAAACCAAAGAAATAAAAGTAAAGCATAACATCAGTGATTTAGTGCGTTTTTCAAAATCTCTAGGCATTAACTATAAAATTTTGAAATTGTATAACCCTTGGTTACGGCAAAATCAATTAACAATTAAGAAAAGAGGGAAGGTTTATACGATTACCGTTCCTAAAGAGGTTCCAGATGCTTTGATAGCAAAAGCTAACCGAAGCACTGCAAAAACTAAAGGGAAGTTATTCGCCCCTCAGGATTTGCAAACATTAAATGTCTCGCCAGAATAAACAAACCAACTATGTAGCAGTATGCTTTCCCACTGCTGTAGCATCTAACAGTAAAATCCTGAGAATACTTGTTGGTAAAGACACCAACAAAAAAGGAAATCGGTAAAAACTATTTTTATTATTTATTTTCCAATAAATTCGCATCAGGATTTAAATTACTATGCCGAAAAACGTCAAGGAAAATAAGAAACTAAAGAAAGAAAATGGTTTTGATACTGTTGGATTTGAAAGTATAGAGATATATGGTGCGAGAGAACATAACCTCAAAGATTTTGATCTAAAAATTCCAAGAAATAAACTGGTGGTCATCACGGGGATTAGTGGAAGTGGCAAATCTTCCCTGGCATTTGATACCATCTATGCCGAAGGGCAACGACGTTACATGGAAAGTTTTTCTGCCTACGCTAGGTCATTCTTGGGCAACTTAGAGCGCCCTGATGTAGATAAAATAAATGGGCTAAGTCCAGTGATTTCCATTGAGCAAAAAACCACCTCAAAAAATCCTCGGTCAACGGTTGGCACAGTTACTGAAATATATGATTTCATGCGACTGCTTTTTGCAAGAGCAGGAGAGGCATTTTCGTATGAAACAGGCGATAAAATGATTCGCCAGTCCGAAGATCAAATTATAGATCACATTCTTAATAACTTTCCTAACAAAAAATTAATGCTACTCGCCCCCGTAGTGAAAGGAAGAAAAGGACATTACCGAGAATTATTTGTTCAAATAAGAAAATCAGGATTTACGAAAGTAAGGATAGACGGAGAAATTCAGGAAGTTGTACCTAAGATGCAAGTTGATCGATATAAGATTCATGATATTGAGTTAGTGGTGGATAGAATTCTGGTTAATGAAAAAGATAGATATCGTATCTCACAATCTGTAAAAACTGCTTTGACCCAAGGAAAAGGTGTCATGATGGTACAAGATGAAGCCAATGTCGTGCACCATTTCTCTCAAATGTTGATGGATCCAAAAACAGGACTGGCTTATGACGAGCCTGCCCCCAATACCTTCTCCTTTAACTCTCCCTATGGCGCCTGTCCATCATGTCGCGGATTAGGAAAAATAGAGAAAATCACCAAAGAAACCATTATTCCTAACCCAAAGTTGAGCATCAGTCGTGGGGGCATTGCACCGCTAGGAGAATATAGAGATATTTGGATTTTCAAGAAAATAGAATCCTTTCTGAAAAAGTCAAAACTCAATCTGACTGTTCCCATAAAGGATATTCCTGAAGAAATTATGGATAGTCTTTTATATGGCTCTAATATGACCGTAGCTGTTCCTTCAATCAAACATCCTGGCACTGAATGGCAAACGAAATTTGAGGGGATTATTAACTTTTTGGAAAAACAAAAGGACACTGGCAGCGAGAAAATACAGCGCTGGGTGAGAGAATATATCGAAATCAAAATCTGTCCAGGCTGTAATGGCGCAAGGCTAAAAAAAGAGTCGTTGCATTTTAAGATTGACAATAAAAATATTTTCGAACTAGCAGCAATGAATATTCGCCAGCTAGGCAATTGGTTTGAAGGTATTGAAAGCAGGTTGAATGAAAGGCAAAATAGAATAGCAGCAGAAGTACTCAAAGAAATTAGAAAACGGATTGGTTTTTTATTAGATATTGGGCTTGATTACCTTGATTTGAACAGACCCTTACGAACACTTTCGGGAGGAGAATCGCAAAGGATAAGACTTGCCACGCAGATAGGAACGCAGCTTGTTGGCGTGTTGTATATCTTGGATGAACCGAGCATCGGATTGCATCAAAGGGATAATATGAAGCTCATAAAAGCACTTCAAGACCTCAGAGATTTAGGCAACTCAGTTATTATTGTAGAGCATGATAAGGACATGATGCTCCATGCCGATTATATTGTTGACATTGGTCCAGGAGCCGGTAAACACGGCGGTGAAATTGTAGGCGAAGGTATTCCAAAGACTTTTATAAAAAACAATTCGATAACATCAGCCTACCTTCGGGATGAAAAGAAAATTGCCGTTCCCAAAGAAAGAAGAAAGGGAAACGGTAAAAAGATTACCGTAAAGGGAGCTACAGGAAACAACTTAAAAAATGTTACTGTCGATTTCCCATTGGGGAAAATGATTTGTGTTACTGGCGTATCAGGAAGCGGGAAGTCAACCCTAATCCATGAAACTTTATACCCCATTTTAAATAAAGAAATTTATAGGGCAAAAAAGAAACCAATGTCCTTTGATAGCGTGACAGGAATTGAGCACATCGACAAAGTAATCGAAGTAGATCAGTCTCCAATCGGCAGAACACCACGTTCAAATCCTGCTACCTACATTGGTGTTTTTACCGAAATCAGGGCGTTATTTAAGGAGCTACCAGAAGCAAAAATTAGAGGTTATAAACCTGGACGGTTTTCATTCAATGTGAAAAACGGACGGTGTAATACTTGCGAAGGAGCAGGAATGAAGTTGATAGAAATGGACTTTATGCCAAACATCTATGTGCCCTGTGAAGACTGCAAAGGAAAAAGGTATAACCCTGAAACTTTAGAAATAAGGTATAAAGGAAAATCAATTGCAGATGTGTTGAACATGACCGTAGAGCAAGCTGTAGATTTTTTCCAAAATCATCCTAAGATACTTCAAAAAGTAAAGACGCTGGATGAGGTAGGGCTGAATTACATCACTTTAGGTCAGTTTGCTACGACCCTTTCTGGTGGAGAAGCGCAAAGGGTGAAACTAGCTAAAGAGCTTTCTAAAAGAGATACTGGCAAGACCATGTACATTTTAGATGAACCTACTACAGGTTTACATTTTCAAGATATTCAACACCTGCTTAATGTTCTTGATAAGTTGGTTGACAAAGGAAACACCGTGCTGATTATTGAGCATAACTTAGATATCATCAAAGTGGCAGACTATGTTATTGACATTGGTTCAGAAGGAGGAGATTTAGGTGGTGAAATAGTAGCTGAAGGTACCCCTGAAGAAATTATAAAAAGTAAGAAAAGTCATACGGCTGCTTTTTTGAAAATGGAACTTTAGAGAAATATTCTCCTGAATAAGACACATTATAAAAATGAATTGTTATATTTGCTTTTACAAATGAAAAAACAAAATACAAATATGTGCTGCTCAATGATGTGTAAAGAAATTTACGCAAGGGCATTTTTTGTATAAGAAAAAAAATTATGGAAAAAGCCTTTGCTATAAATAGCAAAGGCTTTTTTTATGCTCAAGAATAAAAAATATGACTACAAATAGGTTAATACACGGTGATGTCTTTATGATATGTATGTGCATAATGCAGCATATAATGCTTTGGTATTACCGGAATTAATTGATGAAATCACGCTTTCAGTCCCTTTGGTAATACCTAATCCAAAGGGACTTTTTTTATTCATAAAATATAAACGAAATAACAATAAAATAATGGAAAATTTAAAAATAGCAAGTAAAGCACTACATGAAGGACATAATACAGAAACAACAGCAGCAGCAAGGGCTGTCCCAATTTATCAAACAACATCCTATGTGTTCAAAGACACTGATCACGCAGCCGATTTGTTTGCGCTTAAAGAACCTGGGTATATATATACTAGATTGAATAACCCTACGAATGATATACTGGAGCAAAGACTTGCTGCTGTAGAAGGTGGAATTGGGGCAGCAGTATTTGCCTCTGGTGCATCAGCGATATCAACAACTTTTTTAACCCTCTTAAAAGCAGGAGACCATATCGTTTCATCAAGTAGTTTGTATGGAGGAACATACAATTTATTAAATGTCACATTGCCAAGGCTAGGAATAGACACTACTTTTGTTAACCCAGATAATACTAGTAACTTTCAAGGTGCTATTAAAGAAAATACAAAGGCAATTTTTGTGGAGTCTTTAGGAAATCCAAAACTTGATGTGCTTGATTTAGAAGAGATATCAAAGGTTGCTAGGGCTAACAAAATACCACTTATTGTGGATAACACTGTTGCATCTCCAAGTTTATTAAATCCAATAAAGTATGGCGCAAATATCGTTATTCACTCACTCACTAAGTATATAGGAGGGCATGGCACTTCACTCGGAGGAGCCGTAATTGATGCTGGTACATTTGATTGGAAAAGCGGTAAGTTCTCAGAATTTACGGAGCCCTCCAAAGGGTATCATGGTTTAGTATATAGTGAGGCTTTAGGGGAAGCTGCATTTATTGCTAAACTAAGAATAGAAGGGCTAAGAGATTTTGGAGGAGCATTAAGCCCGTATAACACATTTCAAATTATTCAGGGGTTGGAAACATTGGATGTTAGGATAAAACGACAGTCAGAAAGTGCGCTGGCATTAGCCCAATGGTTAGCGTCTAAAACCGAAATTGTGTGGGTAAATTATCCGGGTTTACCTAGTAGTAGGTATAAAAGCCTCGCCCAAAAGTATTTACCAAAAGGACAGAGCGGTATTATTACTTTTGGACTTAAAGGTGGGTTTGAAAGCGCTAAGAGATTTACCGACGCCACAAAATTATTTTCACTACTGGCTAATATTGGTGATACCAAATCACTGATTATTCATCCTGCCAGCACCACCCATCAGCAGTTAACCGAATCCGAACAACATGAAACCGGTGTTAGCCCTGATTTAATAAGGCTATCGGTAGGTTTAGAAGCAGTGGATGATTTGAAAAAAGACATAGAACAAGCATTGAGCAAACTATAATACCATTTTAAAACTATGAGATGCCTGATCAATACATTCGGGCATCTCATTAAGATTTAGAATAATTAGGTTTCAAACACAAGATTTAGGCTAAAAATAAATTGAATGTATAGAAAATACCTATTACAGCCTTGATTT
>CAYRIF010000042.1:0-18320 GCA_964424205.1 uncultured Roseivirgaceae bacterium
CTAAAAAAACTGAGAACTACTTACCATATGCCTATTATGGAGATAATTCAGGTTCTTTCAGTGTGGGACAGCATACAATTTCAGCTACCCCATATACTGCTATACTTGGGGGTGGAACTGAAGGTGTAACTCTCTCAATCAACTTTACCGTTGTCCAAAATGCTCAGAGTGCTTTCAGCAACAAGCCTAGTGAGAAATATATTGTCTATCCAAATCCTAATAAAGGAAACTTCAATGTAAAATTTGAAGATAAGGATGCCATTGTTAAAAGCATCACTATACATGATATGTTTGGACTTACAGTATTTCATAGAACTTATAATAATAAATTAGAAAATGAACAATTTTCATTACCAAGATTAAAAAGCGGTTTATATAAAATCTCCATCCAAGCAGGTGGAAAAGTTACTTTTAAAACGTTATTGGTAGAATATTGAAAAAATATATTATAAAAAAAGGCAGCTTTCTGAATTCAGAAAGCTGCCTTTTTTTTGCACTGTAATTTTACGAATAAAAGGCTAAATACCAATCTACAAAGGACTGAATTCCTTCTCTAATTCGTCTTTTAGGCGCATAATTCACAGCACTATGCAGTGCCGAAGTATCAGCGTAAGTTCGTTCCACATCACCAGCTTGCATGGGCATAAAGTTAATGTCCGCTTTTTTATCCAACGCCTCTTCCAGGGCATGTATAAAATCCATTAAGTTTACTGGCTTGCTATTTCCTATGTTGTAAATAGCATAAGGTGCTGTACTCTCATTTGTTTTCAGGTTTGAATCTCCTACGGTACTCCCTTTTTTAGGAACATTACCCATCGCCTTTACCACACCATCCACAATATCTTCGACATGGGTAAAATCTCTTTCCATCTTCCCATGATTATATACATCGATTGGCTTACCAGCAATTATATTTTTAGTAAACTTAAAAAGTGCCATGTCTGGTCTTCCCCAAGGCCCATATACTGTAAAGAATCGAAGCCCCGTCATTGGTATATCGAAAAGGTGCGCATATGCATGTGCCATCATTTCATTTGCCTTTTTTGTAGCCGCATATAATGAGACAGGATGTTCCGTTGGGTGTATCTCTTGAAATGGAACAACCACATTCAACCCATAAACCGAAGAGCTAGACGCAAAAACCAAATGCTTTATTTTATAATTACGGCAATTTTCTATGAGGTTTAAAAAACCTGTAACATTGCTTTCTACATAAGCATCTGGATTTTCAAGAGAGTACCTCACTCCTGCCTGGGCAGCCAAGTGAATCACATAGTCAAAACCCTCTTTATCAAATACAGCTTTTAAAGCCTCTTTATCTTCAAGCCCCAGCTGCACAAAACTAATAGCACCGGAAGCTGAAGTCACTTTTTTGTTGTAAACAATGTCATCTTTCAGAATACCTTGTTCTGCTAACCTTCCATATTTCAAATTGACATCGTAATATTCGTTAAGGTTATCCACACCAACTACCACATGCCCTTCTTTTGACAGTTTCAGCGCAGTATGCATTCCAATGAAGCCTGCTGTACCAGTTACAAGAATTTTAGCCACGCCATGATTGTTAAATTAAAACATTATAAACTCTTATACGTCAAATCAGCTATTTTTCCTCTAAAAACACCTTTTACGTCGTAAAAAAGAGCATCACTACCTGTTATAGATTTGAAGTATGCCTCATCTAATTCCAAATAATCAGCATGATTTACAGTGACAATGATTGCATCATAGTCGTTGTCCAAATCTTTTTGCAAACTATATCCATACTCATGCTCCACTTCAACCGCATCTGCGTAAGAATCCGTAACATGCACATTGACCATAAAGGCTTTTAGACTATTCACTACATCCGCTACTTTTGAATTTCTAATATCTGATACATTCTCCTTAAAAGTAGCTCCCATTACTAGTACTTTCGACCGCTTTAATGGCTTGTCATTTTTGATTAAATGCTGCACCACTTCCTGAGCAATACTTGCTCCCATTCCATCATTAATATTCCGTCCTGACAAAATCACTTTTGAAGAATATCCTAATTGTTTTGCCTTATAGGTGAGGTAATAGGGGTCAACGCCGATACAATGACCTCCAACCAATCCTGGGGTGAATTTTAGAAAGTTCCACTTCGTTCCTGCAGCTTCAAGCACCTCGTAGGTGTTTATATCCAATTTATTGAATATAATCGAAAGCTCATTCATCAAAGCGATATTCACATCTCTTTGCGTATTCTCAATTATTTTAGCCGCTTCTGCTACTTTAATTGAAGATGCCTTATGAATACCCGCCGTAATAATTGAACTATATACCTCAGAAATAACCTCCAAAGATTCATCGTCACACCCAGAAACAACCTTTAGTATTTTTGTGAGTGTATGCTCTTTATCACCTGGATTAATTCTTTCAGGAGAATAGCCAACCTTAAAATCATCAACAAATTTCAGTCCCGACTCTTTTTCCAGCACAGGCACACAATCCTCTTCGGTACACCCAGGATATACTGTTGACTCAAAGACAACATAGTCACCTTTTTTCAAAACCTTACCCACCGTTTTAGAAGCCGCTAGTAGTGGCGTTAAGTCTGGCATGGTATAAGCATCAATTGGGGTAGGTACTGCTACCACAAAGAAGTTAGCGTCACTAATGTCATCCAGTTCATGGGTAAACTGAATGTCACAACCCTCGAAAGCATCGCTTTCTAACTCGTTACTCGGGTCGATGTTATTACGCATCATTTCTACACGTTCGGCGTTGATATCAAAACCCACAACCGAAAACTTCTTAGCAAATTCTAAAGCAATTGGAAGTCCAACATACCCTAGTCCAACAACACAAATCTTTTTTTTCTTATTCAATAATGCCTCGTACATCACACTTCAAATTTTAAAACTTATAATACCTAATTGAACTACAAAGAAACCTAGGAAAGACTGACTATTCAAAAAACAAACCTTCAAAATGGTACATGACAAGAAAGTACTATTTTCCATCCTCATAATAGCCATAGCCATAGCCATAGTTATTCGTTTGATCCTTCACATCATTAAATAGTATACTTACATTTTTAAGTTTTCCACTTGAGTATAAATCTTGGAGATGCGAAACAGCTTCAACTGGAGTGTAGTTTTGTCTTACCATAAAAATAGAATGACTCGCATATTTCATCAAAATAAATGCATCAGTAACAAGACCGAGCGGTGCTGTATCAATGATAATATATTCATACTCATCCTTTAACTCTTCAATCAAATCAGACATTTTCTGTGTCATTAATAATTCTGAAGGGTTAGGAGGAACTGGTCCGCTAATGATTACATCAAGATTCGGAATACTAGTACTTTGGATTACTTCCGTTTTAAAAGCAGATCCTGCAAGGTAGTTACTCAATCCGATTTCATTTTTTAATCCAAAATCTCCAAATATTTTTGGTTTTCTTAAATCTGCCCCTATCAATATTGTCTTCTTACTAGAAAGCGCAAAAACAGTTGATATATTAATAGATGAAAAAGTTTTCCCCTCTCCACTAATAGAAGAAGAAATAACAAATACTTTCCTGTCAACATCTGCTGTGAAAAAATTTAAATTTGAACGAACCGAACGAAAAGATTCAGCGACAACAGATTTTGGCGCGTCATTTACCACCAGCATGCCTCCGTCACCTTTTGAATAACGCCAAATTTGCCCAAGAACTGGCACATTGGTATTTGATTCAATATCATCCTTAGAGTAAATTTTATTACTTAAGAAATCCTTAATAATTATAAATGCAAGTGGTAGGGTTAAACCAAGAAAAAAGGCAATCAAATAATTTCTATTATTATCACTAATTGGTCCCCCTTTTCTCATAGGTGGATTCACAATTTGAATATCTGAAGTTGTAGATGCTTTGGCTACTTGTGCTTCTACTTTTTTATCATTATATAGTAAAAACATTTTTTCAGTAATTGCCCGCGTTCTTTCGATATCTACTAGTTGCCTTTGCGCCAATGGGACATTGGTAATATCTTGCTTAAGTGTTCCTGCCTGGCCATAAGATATTGCTTTTTGACTAGCAACTGTCGACTTTAAGCTTCTTGCGCTTTGACCGATTTTTGTCCGTAATAATTCAATATTGTCTAGTGCTTTTCGTACATAAGGGTTTGCACTAGCCTGTTGTCCAGCACTAATTTGCCCTTTAACAGATGAATATTGTGTCACCAACTGACTGATATATTCACTTAGCGTGGCATCATTCACAGCAGCACCCAACCCCGCCAACCTATCGTAGTTTTTTGAAGATATTGCACTTATAATACCGTTTAAAGTGCTTAGTTGAATATTATAATTTGCCCCTTGTGCGGCAAAATTCGAATAACTATTAATCATAGAGGTCGTCGCACTACTAGCTATTTGTGCTGCCTTGGTTGTTGATTTATATACGGCCGCCTGCTGTTCAATTAAATACAAAGAGTCATTAACTTGTCTTAACTTTTCATCAATAAATTGAATCGTATTTGCCGCAATCTGGTTTTTCCTTTTTATTTCTTCTTCGGTATAAATTTCAATCAACTTATTCAAAAAATCAATAGACCTTTTCGCATTCGTATTAAAAATAGCGAGATCAAGCACCGACCCTTCCTGATTTGCAGGGTTGACTATCAGCGAATTTACAAACCTGCCAGTAACGGCACTTGGGTGCACCAACTTGAAAACATATTCAATACCAACTAGCTTTTCATAGTTTAGTCCTTCTATTTTTTTTGCTCGAAAAGTTAATTTCTCATAGTCTACCAACTTATCAAATTTATATTTCTTTACCGCCCCATCTTCCTTATTTTGGAAAGTGAAATTATCCTTATCAATGACCTTAAAAATATACTTGCTGCCATAATTTTGAGACATCATTGCCGAATCAATCTGCATGATAACCGGTTCCTTACCATAAGCATCTTCCAGCAAGTAGCTACCTTGAATATGAAACTGTTTAGCAAATTCTAATTCCTTTACCGTTTGATTAATAATAGGATATGATTGAAAAATAATACCCTCCACCCCTTGTGATTCCGAAATTCCAGAAAGATCACTCCCGTATAGAAACTGCGCGGCAGAACTTTTCACTCCTTTGCTTTTCACAAGAACCGACGATGTGACTTGGTAAACAGGCTGCGAATATAAATTCGCAAAGTAAGCTGCCACCAATGCTATGACTAACACGCCAAGAAAAATATACCAGCTTTTTTTAACCTTAAGTATTATCTTTCTGATATCTGCAAAACTGTCCTTCTTTTTTATACTATTCACAATATTTTCAAAGTTGGTTTAGTAAAATTAATGACCACTACTAATTCTTGTTGTTATCTATTCTTGTCAACAATAGTACAAGACTAGCAACACTAGTCAAAATACTTAAAGTAATTCCAATATTTGCTCTATATCCTTGCGTATTCTTTACTTTCATTGGATCCACAAGAATTTGATCCTCTGGTTGCAAATAAAAATTTGGATTACTCAAAATATCATCATCTAGCACATCAAGGTGTAGTATTTTTGCATTATTTCCTTGGTATCGAATGATTTTAATATTCTTTCTATCCGCAAAATCCGTAAGATCTCCAGCCTGTGCAATTGCATCTAAAATATTCACCTTTCCTGTGAAATTATGAAAGGATCCGGGTCTTCTAACTTCCCCCAACACGGTGTACTTGAAGCTCAATAATTTCATCACCACCTTTGGTGATTGTAATCCAGAAGCCTCCAACAACTCACCCACCTTATCCTCTGCTTCATCTATCGTTAGCCCCTGAATTTGCACTTCGCCAATTACTGGAATCTCCACATACCCTCTATCATCAATGACAAACCCAGATAGCTCAGGGTTTCCACCACCCAACTGTTCTTGTGCCTGCGCAAAGAAATTAAATTGATCATCGGAGGTTGTAAATACCTTAATTTGAACAACGTCTTCCGACTTCAGACGGTATTCAATATATTTTGTTTGATGGTCTGTCTCACTTATATACTCGGTACTACCTTGCAAATATTTTAAATCCTTGACACGTACGCATGAAGATGCAAATACCGCAAATGCTAAAATAAATAAACTTCTTTTTGTCATTTCTTATTAATGGTTAAGTTCTTACAAAATAAAACCGTATTATCGGAACGGCAAATATAAAACTTTTATAACTAATCTTATATTTTATTTAAAATTAACAATATTATCAGGCATATTCTTTTCCCAGTTTCCAGGTCTGCTGCATCATTTTCACAAATTTCTTCATCTCGTTAAGCGGTATCATATTCGGTCCGTCACTTAATGCTTTGGATGGATTTGGATGGGTTTCAATAAAAAAACCATCCACACCAGCAGCCGCAGCTGCTCTTGTCAAATAGGGCGCAAACTCACGTTTTCCACCCGATGTACCTCCAGACCCTCCAGGTAATTGTACACTGTGTGTCACATCAAAGATAACAGGTGCATGCTGTCGCATGATGGGTAGCGCCCTCATATCCACGACTAAATTGTGATAGCCAAATGAAACGCCTCTTTCTGTCAAACAGACATTGTTATTGCCCGTACCCTGCACTTTTTTTACAGAATACTGCATGTCTTCGGGCGCCATGAACTGCCCTCGCTTTATGTTAACGGACTTTCCAGATTTTGCCGCTGCTAACAATAAATCTGTCTGCCGGCATAGAAAAGCAGGAATCTGAAGCACGTCAACCACTTGCGCCACTGCCGCTACCTGTTGTGGCTCATGAATATCAGTTAATACAGGGATTTCCAGTTGTGTTTTCACAGCTTCCAAAATTTTAAGCGATTTATCCATTCCAATGCTACGAAAAGAATCCACTGAAGTACGGTTTGCTTTATCAAAAGAAGCTTTGAAGATATAAGAAATATTCAATTCTTCACACAGAGACTTCACAGTCTCGGCCGCTTCCATGCATATATCATAACTCTCTACAGCACAAGGACCTGCAATGAGCACTAACCTATCGCCACCAATAACAATTTCATCTGTTAATTTTACTTGTTGCTTGAATTTTTCCATTGCCATTACTTCCATATTATTTTTCCCAAAGATAATATAAATATTACCGTCATTACCAATGCTTTAATAATTCATAATAAAAATTTAAATTGCACAAATTCTAAAATCCAATAACGTACATACTAATGAAAACCCTAAAATCATTAATAGCTGTCATCATCACCCTGGCATTTGTATTTGCTTTAAATATGAAAATTGGCAGCGCACCTCCCATTGGAAAATTTCTAAACCCATTTGGTGGTTTCTGGAACAATGCTGAAAGCAAATCCACTGTCAGCGACGAAAAAATAAACTTAAACGGTTTAATTGATGCGGTAACGGTTAAATATGATTCATTATTAATTCCACATATTTTTGCAAAAAACGACCATGATCTCTATATGACACAAGGGTATGTAACCGCCCAACATCGCCTTTGGCAAATGGAATTCCAAACACATGCCGCCGCAGGAAGGTTGAGCGAAATATTAGGTGATATCCCAGGAGTGCTGAAATACGATCGATTACAAAGAAGGCAAGGGATGATTTTTGGGGCAAAAAATTCTTTTTCTGAAATGTCCAAAGATGCAGCATCTCGTGATGCTATCATGGCATATTCTGCTGGTGTCAATGCTTACATCGGTTCCCTTTCCGATAAAGATTTACCCATTGAATACAAATTACTAAATTATAAACCTGAAGCATGGACGCCTTTCAAAAGTGCCTTACTACTTAAATATATGGCGAAGGATTTAGCTGGTCGTGATTATGACCTTGAAAATACCAACGTGTATAATATGCTTGGCAAGGATGTCTTTGAATTGCTATTTCCTATTATGGAACATGGTACAGACCCTATCATCCCCAATGGCACCAAGTGGAATTTTGAGCCACTGCCAGTAGACAGCACACAACTTGAAGTTCCCAATGATATGATTGCGAAAATTATGGAAATGCCAGACCCACGAAATGGCAGTAATAACTGGGCGGTATCAGGTAAAAAAACAAAAAGTGGCAATGCTATACTGTCAGGCGATCCACATTTACACTTATCATTACCCTCTATTTGGTTTGCCATGCAGCTCAGCACCCCTGAAATGAATACCATGGGTGTTACTTTGCCCGGTGCATTAGGCGTTATCATTGGTTTCAATGATTCAATTGCATGGTCAGAAACTAATAGCAGAAGAGACGTACGAGATTGGTATAAAATTACATTTAAAGACGATAAGAGAGAGACTTATCTATTGGATGGCAAATGGTTGAAGACAACAAAAGTCATTGAAGAAATTAAAATCAAGGGTGCAAAGACTTTTTACGACACGGTGGTTTACACGCACCATGGTCCAGTGGTTTATGATGAAAATTTTCTGTCCGAAACAAAAAAGAATAATTATGCCCTGCGATGGGTGGCGCATGAAGCTTCTAACGAACAG
The DNA here is from genome assembly GCA_964424205.1 of uncultured Roseivirgaceae bacterium. Classification (GTDB taxonomy): domain Bacteria; phylum Bacteroidota; class Bacteroidia; order Cytophagales; family Cyclobacteriaceae; genus CAYRIF01. The sequence continues at coordinate 8,447 of CAYRIF010000042.1, forward strand.
TTAGCGTTCTTAAAATTAAACAAGGCGAAAAACTATGATGACTATGTAGATGCCTTGCAGCATTATCAATGCCCTGCACAAAACTTTGTTTTCGCTTCAACTGCTGGTGATATTGCCATTTGGGTGACTGGGAAATATCCACTAAAATGGGAACATCAAGGGGAATTTTTGATGGATGGCTCCAAGTCAGCCAATGACTGGCAGGGATTCATTCCATTTAAGCATGCGGCAAAAATTAAAAATCCCAAGAGGGAATTTGTTAGCTCTGCCAATCAATTTTCTGCAGATTCTACTTATCCCTACTTTTTGTATGATGCAAATTTTGAACACTACAGAAATAGACGCATTAACCAACAATTAAGCAAAATGAATAACATCACACCAAAAGATATGATGTCTCTTCAAAATGATAATTATAATTTAAGGGCTGCTGAAAGTCTTCCTACCATGCTTTCTGGCTTTAGCAAAGATCATTTCAATAGTGCGCAATTAGCTTACTTTGATAAAATAAAAAGTTGGGATTACATGAACAGTCCCAATTCTAAAGGAGCCACAATATATAAGGTGTGGTGGCGTGAATTTAGAAATATTTTGTGGGATGAGTTTGACTCAGACAATGGTTCGCTTAGACGACCCAGCATGGCACAGACCATCTACTTAATGAAGCATAACCCTAACCTGAAATTTGCAGATATAAAAGACACGCCCTCAAAAGAAAACTTTTTTGATGTACTGTTAGCCTCTTTCAAAATGGCTTGCACAAAACTTGATAAATGGAAAATAGAAAATGATGATAATTATTCCTGGGGCAAATATAAAAACACCCACATCAATCATTTGATACCCACATTAAAACCCTTTTCTTTTACTGGCATTAACAATGGCGGTGGCGCTAGTGTTATCAATGCCACAGGAACGACACACGGTCCTTCATGGAGAATGGTCGTTGAACTAGAAAAAAATAACGTGAAAGCTTGGGCAGTTTACCCAGGTGGACAATCCGGAAATCCTGGGAGTCCATATTATGATAATTTTGTCAATACTTGGGGTGCAGGCGCATACTATCCGTTGCAATTCATGCATGATGTAACAAAAGATAATAAAGCAGTCATTTACACCGAAACTTTTAATACCGAAAAAAAATGAAAATCCTTTTCAAAATAATATTAACCGTAGCCCTTGCTTATTTATTGCAATACTTTTTTCCTTGGTGGACAGCCGTATTAGCAGCTTTTATCATTGCGCTTTTAATCAAATCCTCATTAATCAATGATTTTTTGAGTGGTTTTTTGGGTGTTGGACTTCTTTGGGGAGTTATGGCTTGGGTGATTGACATGCAAACAAATTCGATGTTAACTTCAAAAATTGCCATGCTTTTTAGTTTAGATAATCCAACCTACTTAATACTTATTACAGGTTTGGTGGGTGGAATAGCTGGGGGTCTTGGTGCATTGAGTGGTAATCAAATCAAAGGACTTTTTACAAAAGAAAAAACAGTAAAGAGATATTGACATTTACACAAACAATCCAATTACAGTTTAATCGACATATACACGCCCACGCCATCAGATAGTTTAGGTAAAACTACAATTTTTTTTGACTTTTTGCTTTTTCTATTTCTGAATGGTTTCAAATAATATACGAGTTCTGTCACTACGATTCCTATGCCGGCACCAGTAAGCACATCAGATATCCAATGCTTATTGTTAACCATCCTCAAAACACCCGTGGCAGTTGAAAATAAGAAACCACTATAAGCCAGTGTTTTATTAGTGTCCTTAAATTCCTCATATAATACCGTTGCCCCCACAAAAGCCTGTGAGGTATGACCAGAAGGAAAGGCATACCTAGTCCCATCAGGTCTTCGATGATACAATACTCTTTTTAAGGTCTGAGATACGCCTCCGGTAATTAGCTCCGATATGATTAAGTACTTTGTCTGTACCCAAGGATTATTTTTTGATTTTATGCCTGCCAAATCTGCCATATACATTTCTACAATTGGCGCATACTGGATATAATCATCCGCATGTGTACGATAGCCATTTAAAGAATTTTGGAGCTCATACTGGATTGGCTTTCGAATTGATCCCTTGTCCATTATAACACCAGTCACAATAATACCCACGGGAAGCGCTGCAACCTTCATAAAAGCCCTATTTTTTTGCTTTTGTTGTAACCGCAGTGTATCGACCTGTGAAAAACAAGACAGGCTGAAAAGTAAAAAACCTAAAATCAGAACAGAAAAAAAACTTTTCATTAGCACTAAACTAGTTTATTGTTAAATTTGCAACAAAAGAACAATTCTCAATGTTATGAAAAAAATTAATATATTCCTATTCCTTTTTTGTGTAATAATTTTAGCTTCTTTCACTGCTTTCAAAGAACAGCCACTTCCAACCTCGTTGAGAATTACAATTCTAAATGAATTGGGTAATATTGAGGCAGGTGTAAAAGTTACGCTTTACAAAACTGATAACGATTATAAAAAAGAAGAAAACCCCGTATCAGCACCACAACTTACTGATAAAAAAGGAAGGGTTACTTTTAAAAACCTAGCACCAATGCGCTATTTTGTCAATGCTGAAAAAGGTGATAAAAATAATTATGGCGCAGGCGTACAAACTGATACTCTTGTTGAGGGAAGAATCAATAAAGTAAATATCATCATTGAGTAGGTATTGTAGATGAATAGAGAAAAATTGACCAACCAACTTTCGGCATACCAATCCCCCTATACCGAAGAAGCAGCATTTACAAACCAATTCCTCAAACTGCTTCAACACCCGGATTGTTATAAAAGGACATTGGTAAGTGGTCACATCACCGGCTCCTCTTGGATAGTAGATGCAAGTCATCAATATGTTTTACTTACCCATCACAAAAAACTGGATCGATGGCTACAACTAGGAGGTCATGCCGATGGTGATGAAAATATCCTAAATGTAGCCACCAGAGAGGCTGAAGAAGAATCAGGATTGACATCCATCAAACTTTTAGACAATCATATTTTTGACATTGATATTCATTTGATTCCTGCAAACCCTAAGGAGCAAGCGCATTACCATTACGACGTCCGCTTCCTGTTTGAAGCTGACATGAATGAATCTCTTGTCATCAGCAGTGAATCAAAAGACTTAAAATGGGTAAAAATAGATGCATTGGCACAACTTGTGCATCATGATAAATCTATGATGAGAATGGTAGAAAAATTATCTCTAAAACAATCAATATAACACTGCACAATGCAAGAAAATTTTAAATTCAAAAAAAAACTGGAACTAAGATATTCAGATTTTGACATGATGGGGCATGTTAATAATGCCATGTATTTGACCTATTTTGAGTATGTTAGGATACTTTACACCACTGAAATCTGCCACTGGGATAGCAAAGAAACAGGGCTTGTGGTAGCTACAGCAACCATCGATTTTAGAGTATCCATCGTCCGCACAAGTAATCCCGTCATTCATATTAGATGCAATAGACTGGGCAATAAAAGTTTTGGTTTTGAGTATATAATAAGTGAGGAAAACAATCCTAATACAATATATGCTACCGGTTTCACCACCATGGTTACATTGGATGTAAACACCAATGAAACCATTAGAATACCGGATGAGTATAGAGAAAAAATAAAAAAATACGATCATGTGTAAACATTGCTTTTCAATATTTCTTTTGTTCCTACTGATACTAACTACTACTACCTCTGTTGCACAAAGCGCATTACCAGAACTCCTTGATGAACGAGATGTGCTTTATGAAAAATACAGCTACTATGAAAACCAAAAAAATTCTTTTTGGGGAACACAATCTAAAAAGGATCTTAGAAAAGTCATATTAATACTAAAAAAAATTATTCAAAAAGACAATGAAATTGTGTTAGCTGTTAAACGATCAGGTGTAGATGAACGCACCGCTATCGTGGTGGAAAGCAAAGCATCTAATCTACGGGTAAGCGAATTAGAAACCGATTTGCAAAGCGCACTAAATGACGCCATCGCCAAGCAAAAAAAAGCGAATCAGCTATCGGAAGATTATGAAAAAGTAAATGCTCAAAAATTCCAAGCACATACCATTATTGCTATCGAAACTTTACTTTTGGTTGCACTTGGATTTTTCGCTTACAGAAAACTAAGGCGCTAAAAGTTACATTTCCCCTGCCACTTTCTCTACCGCATTCCATACTCTGAAAGTATTCTTGTAGCAAAGTTTTTGGATGTCCTCATCGCTATAACCTCTTTTCAATAATTCAAGAATCAAGTTTGGATAACCAGAAACATCTTTGAGACCTTCAGGAAGCGAATCCCCTACCCCATCATAATCAGAGCCAATTCCCACATAATCAATGCCCACCAGTTTCACCACATGGTCAATATGATCTGCTACAGTTTTTACACTGGCATATGGAAATGTATTTTCCTTTTTATAGGCATCAATGATTGGTTTGGCAAGAGAATCCTCACGTTTCAACCCTTTTTCATCGAGGATATTTGTCAATTTCGTATTCCATATTTTCGCCTTCTCTTGAATTTTCCAATCCAAAAATGTTGAGCCAAAATTGATTTGAATCACCCCTTCTTTTTCTGCCAATTTTTTAATCATCGCATCAGACATATTTCGCTCAAAATCAGGCGTGAAATGGCGACAGGAAGAATGCGAAGCCAATACAGGTGCTTTACTCAATGCCATGACTTGGTAAAAAGTACTATCAGATATGTGCGAAACATCAATCATAATACCTACTTTATTCATCTCCTCCACGACTTTCGCCCCAAATTCACTCAGCCCGTTCCATGTTCTAGTAGAGTCATACGAAGAATCACAGATTAGATTATCTTTGGAATGCGTCAAAGTGATATATCTGATTCCTTTTTGATAAAAGTAGGCGACATTTTCTAAATCATCTTCAATGGGTGCGCCATTTTCCATACCCATCGGTAAAGAAATAATTCCTTTTTTGAAATTCTCCTCCACCTCCTTTGGATTAATTGCCAAGGCGAATTTATCAGGGTAAGTTGATGCTATTTCTTCCACCAGCATAATCAATGAATCGGCATGCTCCTTCGCTCCACCAGTCTCTTGAAACGAGGCAGAAACATAAATCGACATAAATGGCGCATCCAAACCACCCGCTTTTGCACGAGGGTAATCTATATCTCCTTCCGTTCTTTCTGACACATTCTCTAATGTACCATCAGCAAAATATGCCTTGTATAACTGGTACGGCAAATCCACATGTGTATCCACAATGATGGTATTTTGGGCTAGATTATTCGCCCTTTCAACTAACGCTAGTGCTTCAGCAGTAAGTGCTGGTTTGGTTTCTTCTGTGGTTTTTGTTTTGGTATTACAGGAGAACAAAACAATTCCAAGCAGTAAAATAATATAGTTTTTCATAGTATAAATATAGAATAAGTGGTCTAAAGGTAATGATTTTATAGTTCATAAATATTTAACAATAAGATAATTGGATTTAGAAATATAAATAATATATTCACGGAAACTAACTAAATACAACCAAAATGAAAAAACCGATACTCACATTATCATTATTGCTACTCGCAATGATATTATTTTATGCGCCATCATCATCTGCACAAACCCCGCCAGATAATTTAAATGGATCAGGGCTTAGAACTTGGCTAAAGCAAAATTATTATGACGGAAAACATTCAACTTTGGGCTACTCCACGGCACGTATGCGGATGTACAATTTTATTGACAATAAGAACAATCAAATCACAGGTGTATATTCTGGCTATGTCAAGAGCTGGACTTTTGGCGGAAATGGTACAAATCCAATGCCCATCAATGCAGAGCATACCGTACCCCAAAGTTTCTTCGGAAAAAACGAACCCATGAGGTCTGATATTCATCATTTATTTCCAACCTATAGTAATTGGAATAGCGAAAGATCCAATCATCCTTTTGGGGAAATCACTGATAGTAGTACTGATAAATGGATGTATCTAAGCAATTCGCAATCAAGTGTTCCCGGCTCAAACATAGACCGTTACAGCGAATCCATCAGTTCAAGATTTGAACCTAGGGAAGACCAAAAGGGAAATACGGCAAGGGCAATATTCTATTTTTATACGATGTATCCGACCCAAGCCGGTGCTATGAGCAAAGTTGGCGACATAAATGTATTCTACCAATGGCACTTACAAGACCCTGTAGATGCAAATGAAATTGCTAGAAATAATAGCATTGAACAATATCAAGGAAATAAAAATCCATACATTTCACATCCAGAATGGATAGCGAGGGCTTGGGACTTAGGCGGTATAGTAACTCCTCCAACGGCCTACTGTGCTTCTAAAGGAAATAGTGTCGCTGATGAATGGATAAACAAAGTCACATTTGGAAGCATCAACAATACATCTGGTGCTAATGCTGGCTATAAGGATTACACCAACTTCAGCACTGATGTAAATAAAGGAAGTTCCTATTCCATTACCATCAACCCTGCATGGTCAGGTACGGTTTACAATGAGGCGTATGCGGTTTGGATTGATTGGAATCAGGACGGTGATTTTAACGATAGCGGAGAAACTGTATTTACCAAAGGAGCATCGGCTAGCGCAAGTGCTTCAGGGTCAATTGCGATTCCTACTACCGCCACTTTGGGAGAAACAATCATGAGAATAACCATGAAATACAATGCATCACCTTCAGCTTGTGAAACTTTTGATTATGGTGAAGTAGAAGATTATAAAATAGTAGTAAAATCAGGGGGAGGAAGTACAGCTCCTAATCCAGCGCCTACAAATTATTGTTTCACAAAAGGCAACAATGTATCCGACGAATGGATTGGTAAAGTAACCATCGGTTCAATAAGTAACACAACCAGCGCAAACGGTGGTTATGGGAATTTCACTTCTCAAAAAACAGACCTAACAAAGGGCAATTCTTATTCAATCACAATAAACCCAACTTGGTCAGGCACAGTCTATGACGAAGCCTACGCGGTATGGGTGGACTGGAATAGAGATGGTGATTTTAGTGATTCGGGTGAACGTGTTTACAGTAAGTCTGCAAGCAAAGCAACATCAGCAACTGGCTCTTTTACAGTTCCAAGTGGCGCAAGTGTTGGCTATACACGTATGAGAGTGAGCATGAAATATAATGCCATTCCAACGGCATGTGAAACATTTTCTTATGGCGAAGTCGAAGATTATGAGCTCAATATAAAATCTATAACCGCTTCGAATTTAAAGATTGGTAACAATCAAGTAGCGGCTTCAAATTTGATGCTTTATCCAAATCCATCAAATGGAAGTTCTAAGATGAGCATCAATTTACCAACAACGACCAATGTGACAATATCAGTTTATGATATTAATGGATATTTGATTTTTAGTAAAGAAAAAAGGCAGGCGAAAGGCATTGAAAATTTTGAAATTAAGAATTTAATAAAGGGAGTTTATATTGTGCGTCTGACTGGAAACAATATCAATGTTACGAAGCAATTGATGGTGGAGTAAACATAACTCATAACAAAAAGGGCTCGTGAATTTGAATTCACGAGCCCTTTTTGTTGTCTTTTGGATTGCTATATCGAAGCATTTACTGCTTTACGTACAGAAAGATGCTAATCCTTCCAATTTAAAGGCTCCAATGGAAAAATAGTATTGTATGTTCACGTTAATAGATCCAAAAAACATCACTTTACACATATAGTAAATCATATAAATAAGATATATACCTACCAAAAAGTAGAGTACGTTTTTAATGGTTTTTACTTTTTTCATTTTGAACGATGATCCGTGGTTATGAACGATTTATTATTGTAGTTAAATAAACAAGAAAAATCTCCAATCTCTTGATGGTAAAAATCATCAGTTGCACCATCCAAAGTAGGGTATAATAAAATGTTACCCTTAGGATTAGAATCGTATTTAAGAATACCACAATTGCAACCAAATAAATGAACCAAAACTTCATAATGTTAATGATTGAAATATTTTTTATTGTTTTATTATGTTTAAACTTTACTCCGTAAAATCATGCGGTAAGCATCATTTGTATTATTTGCGGTAGCAGTACTTTACTGGTACGGTAATAGGAAACTCCAAAAAACCTTTAGCCCAACCAATTCACGAGTATGCTGCCAATCAAATAAACCAATGGAAAAAAAGTAGCACATAAAATCCCTATTATAATATTTTCGACATTCCAGTTGACTTTTTCGTTGTGACTATATTGAATATTCAAGTTTTTTTCTACGTTTTTCATTTTTCTGAGATTTATATTTCGCCAGATTTATTGGCTATTTACCACTAAAATTCATCCACCTTAGGTAAGAAAAGAAAGGCATTGTGTAGTATATGCTGACACAGGCAGAAGAATTGCCCATGCCAACTTACACTTATCAATAAATCACAAATTCACTTTTCTTTAACCAAAGTATGTCCTTTCAAAAGTCAGGTGAAAATACAATACCCGGTCCTTTGGCAATATAATGAACCCGATAGCCTTCGTCAGGAAAGACCTTCGCAGTACCAATTCTATAATCTGTTCTTATCAATTCGACATGGTTATACGTTTTCATGAAAATATTTTCGGTTCCTGAACCATTGGGATCAATATATAAGAACCATCTTGCGGCATTAACGGAAACAATATACTCTTTATCCTTGTTTACCTTTATCGGTGAAGCTAGCTTAACGAATCTGCGTTTATAGCTGGACGCATGAACGGTACCGCCACCAACTAGCGATTTGCTGGCAACATCCCATATGGTTACATTAAAATCACCGGATTCTCCGAGAACCAAAGATAATCCTACTACTTTTCCATCTATGGTAGGCTTAAATCGCGTTCCAATCTCCACATTGTTTGTGCTTGTGGTCAAGCGACCTTCCAAGTCCTGATTGTCATTTATGAAACTGAGCATTGGCAAGCCAGCCACCTGAATGGGCTCAGACCAGGTAGTACTTTGATTGCCAACAGTGAGTACTAAATTACCACCCAAAACGCTGTCCGCAACTTTGACTACATAATAATAACCGTCAAATTTTGATAGTACCTCACATTTGACGCCACCAATGGAAACATTAATTGCAGATAGGTCATCTGCTGATGCGTCTCCTACATGCTGCGCCTGCATCACAATATTATATCCCCAAAAAGCAAATTCCCTTGGAAAACCACTGATATTGGTTAATATAACATCACTAATTATTGGCGTTAAATTGGTAATCATGATACTATCAGTAGATTCTAGTTTTCCATCGCTTACCTTTAATAATACTTGATAGTCACCTGCCTTGTCGAAAGTAAATTCCGCTAGATTCTTACCTACACCTATAATCACCGCCTGGCTCTGCGCTGGTTTATCGATGAATGACCAATTATAAGTAAGGGCATCACCATCCGGATCAATAGACCCTGTAGCATCAAGCTGTACTACACTTCCTATTTCTACCTGTCGGTCATCACCTGCTTTTGCTTCCGGTGCTTTATTAACAGGTGTTGGTACTACAGGTTTTGGATCCTCCTTTTTACAACCATTCATAGTCAATATTGCCAGTGGTACAAGTGCAATTAGTATCACCCATAACCCGTTTTGTTTAAATTGCTTCATTTTTCATATTTTATTTGTCGTTTGTTTAACTGTGGTGTAAATGTGAAATATTACACTCAGAATAGTTTTCACCATAGTTCCAAAAATTGTAACAATAGTTTGAAGGGATTGTTTTTGCCACTTTTTTGTGAAAAATCGTTAGCAAAGAAAGAACTAATGCGCCTTCAAAAAAATGTACGTTTACCCAAATTATTCATGAGATGGGCTTAGGCGAGGAAGTACCAGCAGGGATGATGTGCTTGGGGCTAGTGTTAAAAATCTGTGACAGATTTTTAAGGG
>CAYRIF010000043.1:0-11786 GCA_964424205.1 uncultured Roseivirgaceae bacterium
AACAAGCCTGTTTACTTTGATTTTCTTTTCAACACCATTGGCTATTTCCTGAAGTGTTAACTTCATTTTGATGCGTAGGTTTGAGCCCTTTCTCCCTCTGCTACGACCACCGCCACCACCAAAGAAACTTTCAAATGGACTGCCACCGCCGCCACCAAAAATATCACCGAACTGAGAGAAAATATCTTCCATGTTCATGCCGCCACCACCAAAACCACCGCCGCTTGCGCCCATGCCTCGGTGACCAAATTGGTCATAACGCTGCTTCTTTTCAGGGGTTGAAAGTACTTCGTAGGCTTCTGCCGCTTCCTTAAACTTTTCTTCCGCACCCTTATCATTGGGATTCTTATCCGGGTGATATTTAATGGCAAGTTTTCGGTACGCCTTTTTTATTTCTACTTTTCCAGCTGATTTGCTTACCCCTAATACTTCGTAATAATCTCTTTTCGCCATATCTATGCTCCTATAACAACTTTTGCAAAACGAATAACTTTTTCTCCAAGGTAATATCCTTTTTCTATTACGTCTACTACTTTACCTTTCAGTTTTTTCTTCGGAGCGGGGATTTGCGTGATGGCTTCATGCACATCAGCATCGAAATCTGACCCTGTACCTACCTCCATTAATTTTAGACCTTTTTGGGTTAAAATATTTTTGAATTTATTATAAATCAAATCAAACCCTTCTTGAATAGTTTTAGCATCAGCATCTTTGTTAGAAGCTGCTGCTCGTTCAAAATCATCTAAAACTGGAATCAAATCAGCCATCAAACTTTCGGTTGCTGTACTGATTAATTCTAATTTTTCTTTTGCCGTTCTTCTTCTATAATTCTCAAACTCTGAATAGAGCCTTAAATATTTATCTTTTGATTCCGCCAACTCAGCGGTTACTTTTTCTATATCTGAAACTGCTTCAATTTCGGTCTCCCCCCCCTCATTCGCAGCTGCTTTCACATCTTCTGCTTGGTCTATTTCTATCTCCTTTTCAGGGTGTTTTTCTTTTTTGCTCATCTTAATTTATCGCTTTTCTAACGCTTCATTAATAAACAGAAGGTTATTTTTCTAAGTATTATCTTCTTTTCTTGAGGGTACAATTTTTTTGCCAAAAGTAGTTTTGTGACAATATGGCACAATCTTATGGATTAAGTGCCTGCCAAATTAAATTTTTTAGCCCAGCAATACCATCTCCTACTATGGAAGAGATGAAAATGGTTTGAACATCGGTCGGAATTTCTTTCTCCATTGCTACCTTAAGTTCTTCATCTAGCATGTCTGATTTTGAAATGGCAAGTATTCTTTGTTTGTCCAGTAATTCTGGGTTATATTTTTTCAATTCATTTAATAGAATACCATATTCTTTTTTGATATCATCAGCATCAGCAGGAATTAAAAACAGCAGCATTGAGTTCCTTTCAATATGCCGTAAAAATCTGATTCCCAATCCTTTACCTTCAGCAGCTCCTTCTATTAACCCAGGAATGTCTGCCATCACAAACGACCTGTTATCATGATAACTAACTACACCTAAATTCGGGGTGAGGGTGGTAAACGGATAGTCGGCAATCTCAGGTGTTGCCGCAGAAACGACGGAAAGTAGTGTTGATTTTCCAGCATTTGGGAAGCCCACCAAACCTACGTCTGCTAATAGTTTTAACTCTAAAATAGCGGTGATTTCCACACCGTCTTCACCTGGTTGTGCGTGACGAGGTGTTTGATTGGTTGGCGTTTTAAAATTCTCATTCCCAAGTCCCCCTCTGCCACCTTTGGCAATGATTACTTCTTGCCCCTCTTCGGTGACTTCACCGATAACTTCTCCTGTTTCTTCATTTTTGGCAATTGTTCCCAAGGGAACTTCCAAGATGACATCCTCACCCGTTAATCCACTTCTTCTGCCGCCTTCGCCACCGCCACCTCTTTGTGCTTTGACGTGCTTCCGGTATCGTAAGTGTAGCAATGTCCATAGCTGTTTATTGCCTTTTAAGATTACATGACCGCCTCTGCCGCCGTTTCCGCCATCTGGACCGCCTTTTGGCACATGCTTTTCCCTACGGAAATGCACCGCACCTGCACCTCCATGACCAGAGGTGATGTACATTTTTACATGGTCTATGAAATTTGGTGAAGCCATTTTATTAGTATTCAAAATAACCTGCTTACGAGAAGAAAGCAAGAGGGTTCTAGTTGTTAATTCTTTATCCACGCACTCAATGTTGCGTTAAACCAATATTTATTTCAATGCATCAATCGCCGCACTGATATTCTCAAATATATCATCAATACCACCGATTCCATTGATGCTAGAAAATTTATTTTGTGCCTTATAGAAAGAAGCCACTGGTAATGTTTCGTTATTATAAATTTTTACCCTTGTTTGTATCTTTTCTATGTTTTGATCATCTGCCCTTCCCGAGGTTTTACCTCTTTCCAAAATTCTATTGACCAACTCTTCTTCGGATACCTCTAAAGCAATCATGCCAGAGATGGCCGTTCCATTTTTAGTTAATAATTCATCTAGTGCCTCGGCTTGTGCCACTGTCCTTGGGAAACCATCAAAAATAAAACCATTGGTATCGGCTGTTTCCCTGATTTTTTGGTCTACCATGTCAATCACCACTTGGTCAGGAACAAGATGCCCTTCGTCCATATAGCCTTGTGCAAGTTTGCCTAATGCAGTTCCTTCAGAAAGGTTTTTTCTAAACAAATCTCCTGTAGCGATATGCGTAAGCTTATATTTGTCTATTATTTTTTCACTTTGTGTTCCTTTTCCTGCTCCTGGAGGTCCAAATAAAACTAAATTTAGCATATTTTTTGTGATCGTTTTTTCTTCTGATAATTGATAAATACATTGCTCATTCCTGCCATATCCGTCATAATCTAGCCCATAACCTATTACAAATTTATTAGGAATATCAAACCCAACATATTTTAAACTAAGGTCTGTTTTATTTACTTCTGGCTTGTGTAGTAATGTTGCGATTTCAACAGATTTAGGACCAAGCTCCTTAAATCGCTCAGTAATATGTGTCAGTGTTTTTCCACTATCTACAATATCTTCAATGATAATTATATCTCTTTGAAAGATATTTTCCTGTAACCCAATAGCCTCCTTAATATTTCCTGTGCTTTGCGTAGCGACATAGGAGGATACTTTAATAAAAGTAATTTGAGAGTCAACGTCAACATACTTCATCAAGTCGCCTGCAAACATAAACGAGCCGTTTAGAATAGCAATAAACAAAGGGTTTTTGTCCTTGTAGTCCTCGTTGATTTGTTCGGCAAGCGCCTTTACTTTATTGATAATTTTCGTGTTATCAATATACAGTTCAAACTCCTTGTCTTTTATTTTCATTGATTGCAAATGATACTTTAAAGCGTGCAAAGATATGATTAAAATAATTATAAATAGCAGAAACATTTAAAATTGAATTTTTGACAAAAAGTTACAATCATTAGGCATGACGCATATGTTTGGGTATGTTTGAATGACTGATATATGACACTACCTACTTAGATTATTGTTCTTCAGTTACTGAAGGACGCAGAAATTAATTTTAATATAATTGGTTTTTATTTGAATGTTTATTCTTGGTGACCATAATTCAATAGCGAATCAATATTTGTCTGAAATCAGAGATGCTGAAATTCAAAGGGATAGGTGGCGTTTCAGAAAAAATATGGAACATTTGGGGCTGTTAATGGCTTACGAAATGTCGAAAGATTTATCATATAAAAATCAGGAAGTTAAGACGCCTCTTGGCATTTCTAATATTAATTTGCTAGCGGAACAGCCGATTTTGATACCCATATTGAGAGCGGCAATCCCATTTTACCAAGGCGTTTTAAGTATTTTTAACAAAGCAGATAGCGGATTCATTGGGGCATATAGGAAGGTGTTGAATAGTAATCACGATTTTGATATCAATACAGATTATATGGCGTTGCCAGATATTACGGGAAGGCACGTGGTTTTGATTGATCCTATGTTAGCTTCTGGGAAATCCATTGTTAAAACCATGGGGGATTTAGCACAATTTGGTAAACCGAGTCGTGTTGATATCATGGTGGTAATTGCTGCTCCTGAAGGCATAGCCTATGTGAAGCATAATTTAAAGATGGATTACTCGTTATGGGTGGGTGCAATTGATGAAAAGTTAAATGAAAAATCATATATAATACCTGGCTTGGGAGATGCTGGGGATTTAGCATTCGGTGAAAAAATATAAAGCGTTCGATGTATCAAGAAATATTGATTTTAGCGGGAGGATTGGTTATCTTAATATTAGGAGGAGAATTTCTGATTAGAGGGGCGCAGCAAATTGCAGTGCGGGCACATATTTCTCCTTTGGTGATTGGGTTAACTGTGGTGGCTTTCGGCACATCTGCGCCAGAGTTATTTATAAGTCTTCGGTCAGCATTGCAAGGAAGTTCCGATTTTACAATGGGCAATGTCATCGGTTCTAATATTTGTAATCTGGCAATGATTCTAGGGGTCACGGCCATTATTTCCCCTTTCAAAGTACATACTAGTAGTATTAAAAGAGATTGGCCTGTAGTCATGGGGGCTTCTTTGTTGCTCTATTTTATCATGAAACTGGGCTATATCAATTATCAAACCGGCTTATTGCTGCTAGTTATTTTGGTGGTTTATTTGGTTTCAGTAATTTACACCTCCCGCAAGCAAATCAAGGAGGAAAGGGAAAACCTAGCGGTGTCAGAAACGCCGGTAATAAAACAAACTTTCTGGAAAGATTTAGCGTATGTTATGCTAGGAGGGGCAGGACTGTTTTTTGGTTCTGAATGGTTTGTTGGAGGTGCGAAAGAATTGGCAATTGGGCTGGGCGTGAGTGAGCGAATTATTGGTGTTACTGTTTTGGCATTGGGCACTAGTCTGCCGGAGTTAGTAACAGCATCGATTGCTGCATACAAAAAAGAAACCGATTTGGCAGTTGGTAATTTAATTGGCTCAAACATCTTCAATATATTATTCATTCTGGGTGCAACAGGAGTCATTACCGACATTAATATTAGTGCCATCATTATGCAGATTGACATGACTTGGATGTTAGGAGTGACGTTAATTATTTTTCCGATGATGGTATTCAAACAAAGAATGGGCAGAGCCTCCGGCATAATTTTATTGCTAATTTACGTGGCATATATTTATACAGTTATTAGTGGCTAAAGATGTTTTCAGCGTTGATAAAATATATTTCAATTTACTTATTGGGCATGCTTAAATTTATTGCAGGTCCAACCATCGGCTCTGTGTCCGGTCTCAGCTGGCTAGAAACCGTTTTGATAACGGTAGCCAGTATGATGACTAGCGTTATCATTTTTACAAGTAAGGGATTTAGAGAAAAAATATTGCTAAAATTTTTTAAGAAAAGAAAAAAATTCACCAAGCGCAATAGACGGTTTGTGATGATTTGGAAGAAGTGGGGAGCATTTGGTGTATACTTTTTAACCCCTGTTATTTTCACACCAATCGGAGGAGCACTGATGATGGCATTTGTGGGTGAATCCCGCAAAAAAATAATTCCCTATATGTTTTTTAGTGCCGTTTTTTGGGCGGTAATTCTTTCTTCGTTTTTTCACTTTGTGATTACCCGAGCGCAGGGGTAACACTCTGCACTTTACTATTTTTTCTACCAACAAATAAGAGGCAAAAAACTAATCGAATTTAAGCGTTCTAATTTTTGAAATGGATTATTTCAATATCAAATATAGCTATAGTAATAGTTTGGCTAAAAAATGAAAATAAATTTTGTTTTAGTGGTTTTTTTACAACTTTGTGATTCAATTTAGTACCAGCTAAACTCCTCTAGCTAGATTTTTTACCAGAAAGGCAGGTATTGATTTAACCTATTTTTAACGTATAATTTTTTTAGAGTGAAAAGAAAAACTATTTTTCGAAAAGGGATGGCTGTATTTGCTGTCGTATTATTTTTATTTTCTTGTGAGCAGCAAGAAATAACGGTTGAACAAAGTAACCTTGAAACAGAGGCAACCAATAGGGGCGGTATGATCGTCTTAGGTAAGAAGCTTGAAAACCCTTACTCAGTTGAAAACATGAAAAAGGCTTATGACAATTTGATAGTAAATGGTAGAAGTGGTGGCGATATTGATATTGCTACTACACATTATTATGTTAGGTTTTTGCCAAAGAGCAATGAGGAAATGCAGGTATTAGAAGCCGACTCATTATATCTGTTTGACTATCCTTTGGATTATGAGATTGAAGGAGATGGAGAAAATTATGTAGATCCTGATGTAAATATCGCCGAGGGCAAGTGGTTTTATACTTCCGTTCCTATTAACTATAATTTTACGAATATTAAATATGAAATCATTGAAGATTTATTTTTGCCAGAAGAATATGTAACCAATGGCAGGGGTAGTATTTCAAATGAATTTTTACTTGAATTAGAAGACGAGGCACTTAGGATTACAGGTAACTATGAAGAAAGAGATGATGCAATACTGAATGGTAGGGCCTGGGAAAACCCAAACGGACATGTGCGTGTATTTGACACGGAGCGGAATCGTTTGGTCGGGGTAGAAGGGGTAAAGGTGCGGACTAGAAGGTGGTTTAAATACGGAAATGACTATACCGATGGCAACGGATTTTATTACATAACAAAGCGATATAAGCGTGATGTACATTACACCGTATTTTTTAAAAACGTCTCAGGTTTCAAAGTGTGGAGTACTGTGATAGACCTATCGGTAGCAAGCCACCATGTAGGCAAACATAGTAAACACGGTTATGATATTAATATATTTCAAAACTCCAGGGCTTGGCGTTTTGCAACTGTTAATAATGGCGTAGTCAAATATAAAGCCTATTGTTCCCAATTCGGGATTAATCATCCCCCTTCTAATTTGCGTATTGCTGCTCTTGATAAAGCCAGTGGCGGTAGTGCGACGCCCATGTTAAGGAGAACCTGGGGTGTGTTTGGTTTTACATCTCATTCCAAAGTAAAGGCATTTTTGTGGAAAGCTAATAGCATCTCAATAAGTTTAAATTTAGTAGCAACACTACTGAAGTTTACACAACCAGATATCATTATTAAAGCCGCCTCAAGCAGGGGGACAGCAACGGTACTTGCAACTACCTTCCATGAATGCGCCCATGCCAGCCACTGGACCAAGGCGGGTAATGGCTATTGGGTAAAGTATATTAATTATATTATTACGTATAATGGTTATGGCAATGGTACAGGAAATAATGCTGGGGTTTGTGGGATAGGTGAAATGTGGGGAAATTATTTTGGAGCAGTGTGCATGAATAGAGAATTTCCTCGCGTAGGAGGGTCTAGTGCATATTTGGATGAATTTGAAGACTGGTATAATCCTGGTTTTTTACAAGATGTAGACAATATTCCTGATGTTTCGACAGCAGAAATATTCTCATGTCTGACATCTAGTACTGATACATTTGATGATTTGATTAATCAATTAAAAACTAAAACAAATAATGATGCACAAGTTGACAATGCGTTTGCAAATTATACTGATTGGCCTTAGCGTTATTTTCTTGAATGGATGCGCTCTTTTTTCTTATGATGAACCCGATGAGCTTTATCTGATAGAATACTCTAACTTTTCAAAAAAGGATATTACGTTGGTCTTGAGGAATGTTACGGCAGAAATTTCTGAAAGCTATACAATTAAACCTGGTAATATAGGTGGCAGTAACAATGGGCTTCCTCTTGGAAGTAATCCCACAAAAGGATATTTAGATGACTTAGATAGGTCTAATGTAAAGATTGAACTATATACAGAGGATGAGCAGCTAGTGAAAGAATGGATTGGTCCACCTGATAATTTTGGTGATAGCATTAACAGTCCATTCAATTATGATTCGTGGAAGTTTGAGTCACTAACGCCTGATGCTAAAAATGTAGTGGGTAAAGTTACTTTCACTATAACAGATGAAGACTTGGATTAGTAGTTGTTAAGTTTAAACGGTTAAGTTCAAGATAAGACCGCTTTTCGTTACTTTTTTAGCTTCTTAAACCTCAAAAATGAGA
The DNA here is from genome assembly GCA_964424205.1 of uncultured Roseivirgaceae bacterium. Taxonomy (GTDB): domain Bacteria; phylum Bacteroidota; class Bacteroidia; order Cytophagales; family Cyclobacteriaceae; genus CAYRIF01. The sequence continues at coordinate 8,033 of CAYRIF010000043.1, forward strand.
GAATAATCTAATTCTTTAATGATTGAATATAGTAATTATAGCATTGAATCGATTTCCAGGAACAGATAGAGCTGATGATAGGGTAAGAGGTTATACATTCTACGAAATTCAACAAGCAATAAAAAAATCTCGCCAATTAGAACATACGCGAAATTATCTACGAGATAACTACCACAATACAACCGAAGGGAATCTGGACTTGCTTTTTAATTTCTATTTACAATTTTGAATATGAAGATTTCTATATACATACTATTTTTTACACTGTTTTTGGTTGGATGTACTTCTGACAACCAAGTGGGTGCTAGGTACTCTATCAAAAGAACTATAAAAAACGGCACCACCCATAAGGTTGAACTAAAAATATTTGTGGGAGATATTAAATTTGACACGCTTTTATCAGAAAACGCTTCCATTACTTTCACAGCTGATTGCGAAGTCATAGGAAGTGATATAGGTTGTAATAATCCAAATTATCATATTGCTTTTGCGCAGGCGCATGAAGATTCTATACATATTATTTTTAACCATGAGAAAATCTTACGCTTTAATCGGGCTGAATCCCAGTCATGTTTAGAAAGGAATATTCTCCTTCCTGAATCACCCTGCGGATATATTGTGGAGGATAAAAAAGAAGGAATAAAAGTTTATACCTATTTAATATCTCAAGAAGATTATGATAATGCAGAACCAATCTAGGTAGTGATTTTAGGTGCGGCAGGACTATGCCACAAGCTGTATCTTTATTCTATCGGCCGTTGAAAAAAGTCGTAAATTAGAGCATGTTAGAGATTACTTGAGAAATCATTATAATAACCCCTCAGAAGGAAATTTAGATGCTCTTTTTGATTTTTACATTAGTGTGGAACTTATTCGAAAAATATAATGAAGAAGTTATTTATAATAGTATTATCATTAGTAGTAAGTGCTTGTGGTACTGGAGAACCAGGCGACCAGGCGTATGATGTAAAGCGTGTCGTTCAGAATAAAAGTGGATATGATGTGTATATCAAAAGCTATTATAATGAAAAGAATAATTTTAAAGTAAAAGAGTATTTGATAGAAAATGGTCAAGAATATGTTGAAGAGGCTTTATTTATTTCAGAAGGAATAGGAGGTGGAATTCCGACCACAAATGAAATGGAATGGAAAGGCACAGTAGATTCAGTGATTGTTACTTTTGATACGCTGCGTTTTCAGAAGCACTGTGCCGAGGCTGAAGTAGGATGTGTAAAATACGAAAGAAGGATTATTCTTGATGAAATTGGAAGCTTAGTGAGCGGAGGGTATACTCAAAATCGATATGATTACAATTTTGTTTATATAATTACTCAAGAAGATTTTGATAATGCAGAACCAATATAAATAATTTGAGTGTAGCCAGTTATAATTACTCTGGCTACACTCATATTATTAAGATAAATAATTCATACGATGTCCCTATAGGTCAAATTAAACAATGAAGATATGAAAAAATACATGTTATTAACGTTGATACTTTGTATTCAAGTAAGTGAATCAAAAGCCCAATGGAGAGAAGAGCTAAAAGTAAAAAAGTGGCGCTTTTCATCTATTGCAGTAATGGCAAGTCCGCTTTTTCAGCAAAGACATGCTAACCTTTCTTATAAATCCTTAGAGAAACTTGTCAAAGATAAAAAACAACTTAGGTATGATATGAAGGAATTTAAGGAATTACATCAATTTGAAATGGAGGGAGAAACTGTGGGCGTATTTTTTAACTTTTCAAAGGATGTCAACCAAAACTTTACGCAAGAATGGCAGGTAGGTATCAACGCCTATACCTATGCCGAAGTTTATGTTGATTATGAAAGGACTCAAATATCAAATGATGAATATATAGGATGGTGTTTGCTGCAAAATCGTTTTGATTTAGATGTAGCTCATTTCATTAAGTACAACCATAAAAGGTTCAGCGTCTTTGTCGGCGCTTCTGGAAGTTTGGGAGCAAGTTTTAATGACAAAGTGATGTTGTTTGATGCAGAACAAGATATAGAACCGAGTCAAGTCACCGCTGCACGATCAACAAGATTTGTCTATGGGCATCTTATTTTTGGGTTAAACATTAACATATATAAACGACTCGCATTTGCTTATGAATTGAAAAGAGGTATTGGTGCACAAATAGGAGAAAATAATCGAATCACTTCTAAATCAGGGATGCTAGGGTTGCAGTATAGTTTTAATTCCAAACATTAAAAATACCAAAAAAGATTACTGCTAGCGTGCTTTATCAGGTAATACCTCAATATCCTGAATCAATATTTTTTTGGCAATTTTTTGAGCGGTTGCCGTGGCAGCAAGTCCGCCCATGGCAGTTTCTTTATACCTGTTTTCCATGCTTTGCCCTACCTCACCCATGGCTTCGATGCACTCATCTACAGGAATGACACCGCTTACATCTGAGAGCGCAATTTGTGCGGAGGAATTTGCAATAGCAGCGGCACTGGCATTTCTCACAACACAAGGCACTTCTACCAATCCTGCTACAGGATCACAAACCAATCCCAACATGCACTGAATGGTAATGCCAACAGCATTGAAAACTTGTGCAACATTTCCGCCCAAACAATAAACAATGGCACCCGAAGCCATAGCGGCGGCGCTGCCAGTTTCTGCTTGACATCCACCAACTGCTCCGGCAAGGGATGCTTTTTCCTCAATGATGAGTGCGATGCCCGCAGCAACCAAAAGACCTTCCACTATTTTTTGATCCGATAAATTGTGTATTTCTTGAAGCGTAAATAATACACCTGGCAAAATCCCAGAGGCACCTGCGGTGGGTGCTGCCACTACTTTGCCCATGCAGGCATTCACCTCTTTGGCGGCTAATGCACGTCCGATAAGTTTTTGGAATTCGGGGGATAAGACAGCAACCGAATGATTATAAACTTTCTTTCCGCCATTATTAATCATGCCTGACCTTGAAATAGTTTCTTCCTCTAACCCAGAGACAACGGCTTCTTTCATCACTGACCAGGCATGTTGTAAACCATCCCACAATTTTTTTTCGGTGCTTCCCTTTTGAGTGATCTCAAATTCTAAAACGCTTGCGTGAAGTGAAAGGTGATGCTGCTCGCAATGTTTTTTCCAACCATTAAATTCATTGAAAAGAAATGCCATGTTACGTGTTTTTAGGTTTAAATTTCGGTTCGATTAATAATCATTCAAATTAAAGAGGAACCGTCATTACGGAATTTTTCTTCCTAATTTTTTCTTTTGAGGAAGAAAAATATCCGTAATCTCTTTTAGATGCCATAAATTTAGGGTTTAATTTTACGGCATGACAAGCGTTTTGTAATTAAACTCAGGTTTTTAGTAAACTTACGAAGGACAAAGGAACTTATTTCAAAAATGCCAATACATTTTCTACTTGAATTTCTTTCATGCATGCATGGTCGCCACGATGGCAAGGCTTGTTGCCGAAAACAGAACAAGGACGGCAGGCAAGTTTTTCACGAGGCACTTCAACGATGAATTTTTTATTTTTGCCTAGAGGGCCAAACCCAGCAAAGTGATGTGTTGCACCCCAAATCGAAACCACTTTTGTGCCTAGCAAGCCCGCTAAATGCATATTAAACGAGTCCATCGTTACCATCGCATCGAGCTGGGCAATGAGTGCCATTTCCCGTTCAAAGTTTAGCTTTCCTGCGGCTACCATGGTATTGTTATGGTCAGCAGCTAAATTTTCAAGCCTTTCCACTTCTGATTTTCCTCCGCCAAAAAGAAAAATAGT
>CAYRIF010000043.1:11886-18150 GCA_964424205.1 uncultured Roseivirgaceae bacterium
TCAGCGAGAACAAAAAACACAATGCCCACGTACGAAGCACACTATGCAGGTCTATGATATAATCGTATTTCCCAGTTTTCTTTAGAGTGTTAAATAGTTTTATAATTCCTAAAAAACCATTGTAGTCCGCTTTTAAATCAACACCGATAAAAGTAAAATTTGGCAGGTCTAAAAAAAGCGGCTTGAGGTTTTTATGACTTACAAAAGTGAGGTGAACCTCGGGGTTATTTTCTAGAACATTTTTAATCACCGGTTGCGCCAAGGCGACATCCCCCATTGCTGAAAAACGAAAAACAAGTATATTCATTGGTTGAATGATTTACTGGTTTCTAGTTTCTGGTTTTTTATTTCCGTAAAGTACTGGATTGGTAGCTGGGTCATTGTAAAGTTTCATTTGTCTATAAACTTTCATCAACCTTTTTCCCGATTTAATATCCGCAATCAAATCATCAAAACTTTGGGATAAATCGGTGCGCTGCTCCAGCAAAACATCTAATTTCTGTTGTTGTTTGGCTTTGTGAGACTCGTCCACATCTTTTCTGTCCACTTGCTCTTGCATGTGATAAATCTTTAGTGCCAAAATTGACAACCTGTCCACCACCCACGCAGGGCTTTCGGTATTCAGCTGTGCATTTGGTTGGCTTTCAGCACTCTTGAATTCCGCTAAAAACCAATCATCGATTTGCTCTACAATATCAGTACGATGTTGATTGGATTTGTCGATAAGCCTTTTTAAATCCATGCCATCTTGCGGCTTGATGTCTGGATCTCGTATCAAATCCTCATAATGCCATTGCACCGTATCAATCCAATTTTTCAGGTAGATTAAATGCTCCTTGCTATCAGCAGGGTACGGATTATTTATCGGTTGCTCAACACTATCATATTGATGATAATCTGTAATGCTTTTTTCAAATATTTGATTACATAATTCAGCGTTCATAATGTTTTTGTTTATTTTTTTAATTTCTAACCTTTACTCCTCCATCAGCGTCTCCTGAAAGGGGCTCTGAATGTATTAGCTCAGAGTCCTCGCCAATGATGGCAGTTGGGCAGGCTCTACGAGAGACTCGCTCTCCCATCAGAGTCTCTCCCAAAGGAGGACTCTGCATGTCTTTTTAAATACTCAGAGTCCCTTTCAGGAGACGCTGAGTGAGTGGTGAAAGCGAGTAGTGAAAAATTAGCGTTCATATCATTTCAGTTTAGCCAATGTTTCTTTAATTCTTTTCAATGCCTCTTTTAGGTTTTCCTCTGATGCCGCATACGAGATGCGCACACAATCAGGGTCACCAAAAGCACTACCTGTTACCAGAGAAACCCTGGCATTGTCCAGTAAATATAAGCATAATTCATCAGCATTGTTGATGGTTTGCGTGCCATCTGATTTCCCAAAGTAGTAGCTCACGTCAGGAAAAAAGTAGAATGCGCCTTTAGGTAAGTTTACTTTTACACCTGGTATGTCTTTTAATAATTCGTACACCATGGCTCTTCTTTTCAGATAGGCCTCCTTCATGGCATAGGTAGGTGCTAGGTCTTCGGTCAGGGCGGTTAATGCTGCTCTTTGTGCGATGGAACAATTGGCAGAGGTAATTTGCCCCTGCATTTTGGTGCAACCTTTGGCGATCCATTCTGGTGCGGCGATATAGCCTACACGCCATCCAGTCATGGCAAACCCTTTTGCAAAACCGTTGATGGTGATGACCCTGTCTTTCATGCCATCGATGGCAGCCAGACTTGCATGCTGATCGGTATAGTTGATGTGTTCATATATCTCATCAGCCAAAACATAAATATTTGGATGGTCTTTTAGCACGGCTGCCATTGCTTCAAAGTCCGTCTTGGAAAACACCGCTCCAGTTGGGTTACAGGGCGAAGAAAAGATAACCGCTTTTGTTTTATCCGTGATGGCTGCTTTTAATTGCTCCGCAGTGGCTTTAAAATCATCTTCGATTCCTCCTTTGATGAAAACTGATTTCCCTTCTGCTAGTTGGATTAAGGCGGTATAGCTTACCCAAAACGGTGAATACACAATTACTTCATCGCCCGGATTTAGCAAGGCAAAAAACACATTGGCGATGGATTGCTTGGCGCCGTTGGAGACCACAATATTAGTTGGCTTATAACTGATGTGATTTTCTTTTTCTAATTTATCGCAAATTGCCTGACGTAAATCCAAATAACCTGGCACTGGCGGGTACGAAAAATACTTCCCTTCATCGATGGCCTTTTTTGCGCCTTCTTGAATATGTTTTGGCGTTGGAAAATCCGGCTCCCCCAAACTTAGGCTGATAATGTCAATGCCATTGGCTTTGTATTCCCTGGCTTTGGCAGCCATGGCAAGTGTTGCTGATTCAGCAAGAGAAGAAATTCTATTGGATAACTTTTGACTCATTAGATGAATAATTTAAGGCATGAAAATATTGAAATTCAAAAGTATAGATTTTGAATATGACTTGCTAGTTTTTTGTGGGTTTAATCCTTCCCATAATCCACCCGACTCAAAATACTCCTTCCCAAAGTAATTTCGTCTGTGTATTCTAGTTCCCCACCTATGGGCACGCCCCTAGCGATGGTACTAATTTTAATGTTGTTGCCTTTTAATTTTTTGGTGATGTAAAATGAGGTGGTATCTCCTTCCATGGTGGGGCTGAGTGCAAGGATAATTTCTGAGATATTGTTGTTGCTCACCCGCTGAACCAATGATTCAATTTTCAAATCATCAGGGCCGATACCGTCGATAGGAGAAATGATGCCTCCCAAAATATGATAAACGCCATTGTATTGTGCGGTATTTTCAACTGCCATCAAATCGGGCAGGTTCTCTACCACACAAATAATGGATTGGTCTCTGCGGTGACTGGTGCAGATAGTACATATTTCTTTATCCGAAATATTATGACAGGTTTGGCAATATTGAATTTCTGTTCTTAGTTTGGTTAGCGCCTCGGACAAAGCCAAGGTTTCCACTTCTTCTCTTTTTAGTAAATGCAATACCAACCTCAGTGCTGTCTTCTTGCCAATTCCCGGTAATTTTGAGATTTGATTAACAGCATCTTCAATAAGTTTAGAGGAAAATTGCATGGTCGGAATTAGATAATTTCTACACTAATTCCTTTGTCGCTAATGCCTTCTTGCATTGGTTTTAGTGTGGTATATGTGCCTCTTTTTACGGAACATTTTCCAGTATGGTGTATCAACCAAGTGCACTGCTCTGCCTGTTCAGTCGTGTGTTTACAAACCTTGATGAGCGTACGCGTGACATGTTCAAATGTATTGAAATCATCATTATACACAATCAATTGTTTGAGGTCTGTCGAGGTAGTATCCTCTAAAACTTCTACTAATTCGTCTTCTTGATAAGAAAAATCCATATGTTTAAAAAATTATTGTGCAAAGTTAAAAAATAAATTACATTTTTAAGGATTAAATCCAACGTTTATGAATCCACAATTAGTAATTATTGTCATCGCCGCTTATTTCTGTGTATTAATCCTTATCTCCTTTTTAACTTCCCGAAACGCCAATTCAGAAACATTTTTCACAGGAAACCGGCAAAGCCCCTGGTATTTAGTAGCATTTGGTATGATTGGCGCATCTCTCTCTGGGGTGACCTTCGTATCGGTGCCAGGCATGGTGGCGGCGAATGAGTTTTCTTATATGCAGATGGTTTTTGGATTTTTGCTGGGCTATGCGGTAATCGCACTCGTATTGATGCCGTTGTACTATAAATTAAACCTTGTGTCTATCTACACCTATTTAGAGCAGCGGTTCGGAGTGGTTTCTTATAAAACTGGCGCATTTTTCTTTTTGCTGTCTCGTACTATTGGCGCGTCGTTTAGGTTATTTCTAGTGGCTGGGGTGATGCAATTGGCACTATTTGATGCGTGGGATATTCCTTTTTGGGCGACGGTATTGATTACCATTTCACTGATTTGGATTTATACTTTTCAAGGCGGAATAAAGACCATCGTATGGACAGATACGCTACAGACGTTGTTTATGCTGTTGTCTGTTTGCCTCGGCATTTACTTGATAAAAGATGCGCTCAACCTAGACTTTGACGGTTTGGTTACAACAATTAAGGATAGTAATTACTCAAAAATTTTCTTTTTTGATGATTGGAATGACAAGAGGCATTTCGTCAAGCAATTTTTTTCAGGGGCGTTTATTGCCATTGTCATGACTGGACTTGACCAAGATATGATGCAAAAAAACCTGACCTGTAAAAGCCTAGGCGATGCGCAAAAAAATATGTTTTGGTTTAGTGGCGCATTGGTATTTGCCAATTTGCTATTTCTAGGACTCGGAGCACTACTGTATATATATGCTGGGCAGGAAGGGATTGAATTACCAGCCAAGGCAGATGATTTATATCCAATGCTTGCTTTAAATAACTTCGGGACATTCGCAGGCGTTGTGTTTTTATTGGGTATTACAGCCGCAGCCTATTCTAGTGCTGATTCAGCATTGACGGCACTGACCACTTCTTTTTGTGTAGATTTTTTAGACTTTGAAAAAAGAGAAGAAGCAGGAAAAAAGAAAACCAGAATGATGGTGCATATTGGGTTTTCACTATTATTGTTTTGTGTGATCTTGATATTCAAAGCACTAAATGATGACAGCATCATCAGTGCTATTTACAGGGTGGCAGGCTATACCTATGGCCCGTTACTAGGTTTATATGCTTTTGGTCTATTTACCAAAATAAAGGTGAAAGACAAGCTGGTACTCGCTGTTTGTTTGCTCTCCCCAGCTATTTCCTATCTACTGGACACCAACTCGGCAGATTGGTTTGGGGGGTTCAGTTTTGGTTTTTCTATTCTGATTGTCAATGGTGCTTTGACGTTTATAGGATTATTGTTGATTGGCAAGTATGGGGATACGCAGCACCAGACTTCGTAGCCTGCTTGTTCTTTATACTCCTGGCAAATAGCAAGGAAATTCTGAAAGTGGACCTCTATAATTTTTAGCAATATTTTTATATTCATTTTTATAGTAAAATGAACATCCCTGTTTTTTTACCTAGAAGCATTTTCCAAAATAAGCGCAAAATATTCGTGCAAAACCATCTAAAATCATACATTATAGCTTTGTCAAAAAATATTATTTGTAAAGTAGTATAAAAGTGTGATTACTTTAAAAAAAAGCAAGTTTTATTGCCATTTTGATGTAGTTAAGATGTAGCGAAAAGTAGCGCTATTTATATATTTATCTCATAAATATTTTGTAATTTCAAAAAAACTTACTTACAATTGCCAACCAAGTATTAAAGTAAATATTTTATTAACCAAAACATTTCACCATGACAAAGACATTTCACGAAGAATTAGCTTTAAAACGTACTAGCATTATATCAAGTTTCTATCCTTGAGAAACTTGAATGATTTTATATTTTCGAAACATAACCCCTATACCATTTGTGGTATCGTTTGGTGTGCTAGATATCGTTCATTTTTGAAGTGGACTGACTACTATTATTATTATTTTCAGTTTTGAAAATTGTAAAATCCTTAAATAAGTCTCCGCAAAATCAGGTAGTTCTTAGATGTATGGGGATTATGCATTCAACGGGAGCAGGGAAATTTGAATATGATCTGGCATGAAAAAAAAGTACCTGCCGAAAGGCACAGTATTAGCAATAAAAAATCAGAGGCTGAGGCAAAGGCAATGCGAGAAACCCAGGCATATTATTACCACGGAGCAACAAAAAGAAATTCAAAAAATTGGATAAAAAATCCAACGAAGTAAAAAGAGCGTGCTATCGAAGTTCAAAAACTAAAAAAATTATGTATCACCAAAAACAAATACAATGATGAAAACTTTAAAAACAAAAACATTCGGTTTAATCTTACTTTTTATATGCTTTTTCTCAGCAGCGAGCTGGGCACAGGTGTTGGTAGTCAAACCTCATGGAGAACCTAATGAAGGAGGAGAAATTCAATTAATGGGTGCTGGTGGATCCAATAGTTGGCGCATTGATAATTACCAAGGAAATTTTAGGCTTCACCACTCAGGGCATGAGTATTTAAGGATGAAAGCAGATGGTACGCTTGGGGTGTATGGCGTCATTCGTGCTAAAAAAGTAAAAGTAAGTACCAATATTTGGTCAGATTACGTATTCAAAAAAGCGTATGTTCTCCCATCCCTAGAAGAAGTAGCACAACACATCGCCGCTAATGGTCACCTGAAGGATATTCCTAGTGCTGCAACAGTAGTGAAAAATGGAATTGATTTAGGAGACATGGATGCGAAGCTACTGGCTAA
>CAYRIF010000044.1:0-2457 GCA_964424205.1 uncultured Roseivirgaceae bacterium
AGACCATGGAGGAGGGGAAGTAAAAGCAGGTTAATAAGTAAACCCAATTGTAATCACAGCCTTGGTAATGTTCCCGTCAAAAACAGCGGTTGGCTGGTTACTACCAATACTATATGGCGCATAGTTTTCAGAACCTCGTTTTGAATTAGTCAAAGCAAAATCTGCGTAAAAATTCGGGAGCTTCACGCCAACTCCTGCAGAATATGTCTGAATGCTTTTGTCAAGCCCATCTAAGGTGGATGGATTATCATAATAAGCATATCCTAACCGTGCCCTGAAAATATCAAACCGATATTCTCCACCCAACTTGAAGTTCACTGTGGAAGTGTATATATTTTTAATTGTTTTATTGTCACTGTTTGGTGAAAAATCCAATGAGTTTAAATTGGCTTTGCCATAGTTTATAAACTCCACCTCCCCTGTGATAAACCCATTTTTATTTATAAAAATAGCAGCGCCTGTACTGATTTTCATTGGCGTTTTTAATTCGTATTTTGACAATGCGATGCTTGTTTCTTCCGAAACTTCATTTAGTGTTGTATTATCATCATATTGGAAGTTATCCCAATTTGTGTTTAACGAAGCATCACTTTCTTCCGTGAAATTAAAATAGGTTGGTGACGTTATCGTAAATCCAAAGCGAACGATACTCACAGGGCGATAAATCATTCCTAAGGAGGCGTTAAATCCTTTCCCTTCAATTTTTAGATTTTCTTTCAATTCCAAGTTAAAAAGGGGGCCATCTTTAAATTGTTCCCCATATATCTTATGCGATTCATAAGTAATAGACTGAACACCAATATTCGCTCCAATATAAAATTTGTCTTTAAAATTTGCGCCATATGAAAAACTCCATTGGTTTTGAGACCCACTGGTTTTAATTGTCTCTGATTGGTTAGGAATTCCGTCAACATCTGTAAAGTATTCGGTATCAGCACCATATTTAGGGTGGTCTACAGGTAATATGTTGCTAGGTCCTATTAGATAATTATTAAAACCTAAATAAGCCAAAGAGTTGACCATACTTCCTCCATCTTCAAACTGAGAGATTGTTGCGCCATTGGCGGCAGCTATAAATGTATCAATAATTGAGTTATCAGTATTTTGACCCTCATAAGAAATTTCATTATTAAAATTATTTACTTTAGTATAACTAATCCCAAAAGAACTACTTTTCAACCCATTATCATTTCCTTGAGTTTTAGCCCACACAATGCCTAAATTTCCTATGCCTAACCTAGCACCACTATTATTTAAAATGCCATTCATATATTTACTCTCATTATTATAGGACATCAGCTCAGGGGTAATAGAAAACTGAGAATGATTAAAAAAACCTAATCCCGCAGGGTTTGAATATACGTTGCCAATATCTCCGCCAAGCGCCATCTGCGCACCACCCAATGCTTGGGTTCTAGCCGTACCTACGGCATTGTTGCGGCTAAAGAGTAATGCCTCTTTATAGTAGCCTAATGCTCCTGGGTCAATCTGGGCAAATCCATTTTGCATTGTCAATAAGATTCCTGCGCTTATAAAAATAAGCTTTACTATACTTTTCATAATTTGTGTGTTTAACTGCTAAAGGTTGTTCTAACGCTTACCACATTTTAGGGATAGAAATTTTTGATTCTTATTCTAATTGTGTGGAATAAGAATCAAAAACGCTCTAATCATTTATCTTTTGCTTCTACTGCTTCTTGAGCTACTGCTAGAAGATCTAGAAGAAGAGCTACTTGAGCTTCTACTGCTACTGCCACTAGAATAGCTTCTGCTTGGAGAACTGCTTCTTGAAGAAGAACTGCTTCTAGCAGGAGACGTGCTACGACTTCTGCTCGGCGCACTGTAGCTTCTTCTGCTTGGCGTGCTTCCGCTACCTCTAGTTGGCGAATAACTTCTTGAGTTTCTTCCTTCCGAAGAGTAAGTCCTTTTTACAGGTGCTGCTCTGTTGCTATCGTATGTTCTTCTTGTCCTTGTAGTTGGCGTCGCTCTTCTGCCATTTGTAGAAGAACTGCTTCTTCTCACTGCTGAACTTCTCGTTCTATTCAACTCATTTTCTGTTGTTCGAACAGCACTTCTAGAGCGTGTAGAAGAAGATCTAGGCGTCACACTATTTCTACTGTTTCTTACTGCTGTGGAGCTTCTATTTACACTGCCTTTTGTGTTTTTAATTATTGAACTGTTGCTTCTGCTACTATTGTTCGCAATGTTACTTCTTCCAATTCTCCCGCCTCTTACTATGTTTCTTCCACTTCTATTTTCAGACTTGCTGTATGTTTTTCCAGAATAATAACCACTTGAATAGCCATTATAATAGCCACTGTAATAACTTGAAGGGTAGTATCTGCTGCTTCCGTAATAACTAGCATATGATGGTGGACAATAAAAAGGATCATAGTAATCATAATAACTTGAATAACCACCATATCCACTGTAGCGAGAATAAGGACTGCCCCAATT
>CAYRIF010000044.1:2557-17985 GCA_964424205.1 uncultured Roseivirgaceae bacterium
GCATTATACCCCTCCACAAAATACTCATCATCACCTGACTTGTTATTTTCAGTTTCAACTTCTTCTGCACTATATTTACTCACATAATCAGGGTTTACTGTTCTTGCAGAATAGCTATCCTCTTCATATTGATATTTTTTATCGTCCTGTTTGACTACAACTGCATTTTCTGCTGGTAAAACCGTTGTCCTATCGCTTGCTGTAAAATACATATCATCATATTCCGATGATTGCGCATATTGATTTTGACTACAAGACAAAGCTGTTCCGCTAATAACAAGTAGTACTAGAATTTTAGTGAAGATTGAAGTTTTCATAATAGTTACCTTTAGTTGCTATAAATATACGACAAAATCACAAAATAGATTTAAATATGTACTTTAAAACTTATATTTGTCGTACTTTTTTAATTGATAACTCACAAATTTCATACCAAAAATGGGAAAAGGATTAACAAAACGTTCAGAAGACTACTCGTTGTGGTACAATGAACTGGTAAAAAAAGCTGATTTAGCCGAAAATTCTGCAGTTAGGGGCTGTATGGTGATAAAACCTTACGGGTTTTCCATCTGGGAAAAAATGCAAGCGGCATTGGATCATAAATTCAAAGAAACTGGTCATACCAATGCGTATTTTCCATTATTCATTCCAAAATCCTTTTTGAGCAAAGAGGCAGATCACGTAGAAGGCTTTGCAAAGGAGTGCGCTGTCGTAACACACTATCGGCTAAAAAATGCAGAAGATGGCGCAGGCGTAGTAGTTGATCCGGAAGCAAAACTGGAAGAAGAGCTAATTGTAAGGCCTACTTCGGAAACGGTAATATGGAGTACTTATAAAAACTGGATTCAATCATACCGAGATTTGCCTTTATTGATTAACCAGTGGGCAAACGTGGTAAGATGGGAAATGCGAACGAGGTTGTTTTTACGAACCACTGAATTTTTATGGCAAGAAGGACATACTGCTCACGCAACCAGACAGGAAGCGGAAGCAGAAGCAACGACTATGCTGAATGTTTACGCCGATTTTGCTGAAAACTTTATGGCAACCCCCGTAATTAAAGGGGTTAAAACGGAAACAGAAAAATTTGCAGGTGCTGAAAACACTTATTGTATTGAAGCATTAATGCAAGATGGAAAAGCATTGCAAGCAGGTACATCCCATTTTCTTGGGCAAAATTTTGCCAAGGCATTTGATGTGAAGTTTCAAACCAAAGAAGGAACACAGGAACTCGTATGGGGAACGTCTTGGGGCGTCACCACCCGATTAGTGGGTGCGCTAATTATGACTCACTCAGATGATCATGGGTTGGTGTTACCGCCAAAATTAGCACCTTTTCAAGTTGTTATTGTACCTATTTTTAGAAATGACGAACAATTAGCAGCCATTTCTGAAAAAGTAGATGAAATTGTCATAGCACTAAAAGCCAAGGGCATTTCTGTCAAATATGATAACAGGGACACGTATAAACCTGGTTGGAAATTTGCAGAATATGAACTGAAGGGAGTCCCTGTCCGCTTGGGCATTGGCCCAAGAGATTTGGAAAGTGGTACTATTGAAGTGGCTAGGAGAGACAATCTGACCAAAGAAATCATGCCAATGGATGGTCTCGCAGAGAGCATTCATAATTTGCTAGAAGAAATTCAAAGTAATATCTATAACAAAGCTTTAACCTATAGAGATGAACACATCACTGAAGTAGAAACTTATGATGCGTTCAAAAAAGTATTGGAGGAAAAAGGTGGATTTATTTCAGCACATTGGGATGGCACACCTGAAACAGAGACAAAGATTAAAGAAGAAACAAAGGCAACCATTCGTTGTATTCCTTTGGATGCAAAAGACGAAGAGGGGATATGTATATACAGCGGAAACCCTTCAAAAAGACGGGTGCTATTTGCAAAAGCTTATTAAATTTAGTATATTCAGCGCATGGGTGATTGGATTGTTATTGTATTATTGATAGTATTTGGTATAGGGCTAATTATTGCTGAGGTAATTTTTATTCCTGGTACTACTTTCGTTGGTGTTCTTGGCGCCCTTTTTATAGGTTATGGAGTTTACACTAGTTTTGTTACCTTTGGCAGTAACACTGGATGGGGCGTACTTGTTGGGTCTTTCATTTTAACGCTACTGGCAGTAATATATAGTTTTCGGTCTGGGTCGTGGAAAAAATTTTCCCTCAAAGGACAAATGACTAGTAAAGTAAATGAGCATATTGATATTCCTATGAAAGTTGGGGATGTGGGTATGGCAATATCAGTGCTCAAACCAGTGGGGAAAGCGGAGTTTGATGACGACACTTATGAAGTCAAAACATTGGGGGAATATGTAGAGGAAGACAATAAAGTGAGAATAATTAAAATTGAAAATAATAACATCATTGTAGAACTTATAAATTAAAATAAAATGGGTGAGTACTTTCCAATAATTCTAATAGTAGTAGGAATCTTTTTCTTCTTTCTTTTTATGTATTTTATCCCTGTTGGGCTATGGATTACAGCAATATTTTCTAATGTAAAGGTTGGGCTGTTCGAATTAATGTTTATGCGTATTCGTAAGGTGCCCCCAGGTTTAATTGTCAAAGAAATGATTACTGCCACCAAAGCGGGGCTTGATGTAACTACTGCAGATTTAGAAACGCATTATTTAGCCGGAGGGCATGTGCCATCAGTGATTAAAGCATTGATTTCTGCCGATAAAGCGAATATTGCTTTAACTTTCAAGCAAGCAACTGCCATAGACTTAGCAGGACGCGATGTATTCGAAGCGGTACAGGTTTCTGTAAACCCAAAGGTAATTACGACACCAAGAGTGGCTGCAGTAGCACAAGATGGTATTCAGCTCATTGCGGTAGCAAGGGTTACCGTAAGAGCCAATATTCAACAGCTAGTGGGTGGTGCAGGTGAGGAAACAATTTTAGCAAGGGTAGGAGAGGGAATTGTAACCTCTATTGGTTCTGCTATGTCGCATAAAGAGGTACTAGAAAATCCTGATAAAATTTCGAAACTAGTGCTTGCCAGAGGGTTAGATTCTGGAACAGCTTTCGAAATCCTTTCTATTGATATTGCAGATATTGATGTGGGCGAAAACATTGGGGCAAAATTACAAATCGATCAAGCGAGTGCTGATCTGAAAGTAGGGGAAGCAAAAGCAGAAGAAAGAAGGGCAATGGCGGTGGCAGAAGAACAAGAAATGAAAGCAAAATCTCAGGAAGCTCGTGCCAAAGTTATTTTTGAAGAAGCCGAAATTCCTAAGGCAATGGCAGATGCTTTTAGAAGTGGTAACCTCGGAATTATGGATTACTACAAAATGAAGAATATCCAAGCTGATACTGGTATGCGAGATTCAATATCTGGTGCTGGTGCTACAAAAACCACTTCCAAAGGTGCTTCGGGTAAGAAGAAGTAGAAAATGACATAATCTAACTTCTCAAAAGTTTAAAGCTTTTGAGAAGTTTTTTATTTAACACTATCAAGCACTTTCCAATCAGCTGTTTTTTTCGCCAAATATAAATCTTTAAAAGAGTCATACACCAGGTGATCATACACCATTGGAATTGAGCTAATTCCTTTCTCATCTATCAACCCATACTTGTTATTATTTTTGACAATGAAAAACCCGTTGCCAAGGTCCTCTATACTTTGAAATTTCGGAAAAAGAATCTCGAAACCTTCTTTACTGATAAGCCCAAACCTATCGTTTTTAACAGAAATAAAATTTCCATACTTAGTCCTGCTCAATTTTTCATATTCTGCCTTTAGCACCTCTTTTCCCACATAATTAATCAGCCCTTTCTTGCCTTTTCGCATAATGATTGCCATACCATTAATAAATTCCCCTGCGCTATTATATTTTGGTTGTATCGCTATATTTTCTGCCTTGTCTATATAGCCCCACCTGCCTAATAATTTAATAGCAGCCATTCCCTCGCTAAACCTACCGATGCCATCATAACGGTGTACCACCCTTAACTTCCCTCCAAAGTCAACAAAGCCGTATTGCCCGTTTTTCTTAATACCAATTAGTCCTTCGTTAATGGCAAATACCTGCTGTAAACTATCCCTTAGCGGCATGATGAACTCCCCTGATTTTGAGACAATTGCATACGCATTCCTTTTTCTAACCACATGAATTTTCTCTGCAAGCAACGGAGAAATAGAATCATATTCTGTGGGTAAAAGTCTATTCCCTGAATTGCTAAGCAAACCAACCTTCCCACTCATATTCTTTTCCAAAACATTATAATTCAGTTTGGTTAGTTTATAGTAGGTTTGGACTGTTTCTTCTAAATTTCGATTGAATATTCCGTAAGAATAGTTTTCTTGGAAAAGAAACAGGGTTGCTGAAATCACTTGAATATCATCGTACTTTACTGGCATTATAAAGTCTCCAAACCTATTGATAATCCCAAATTTATTTCTGTTCTTAACTTTGGCTATACCGTTTTCAAATGTAAAAACTGAATCAAAACGCGCCTTGATTGCCTCTTGTCCTGAAGCGTTCATAAAGCCCCATTTTCCGTTCTTTTTCACCTGAAAATAGCCGCCTGAAAAGCCCCCGATTTGGTCAAAATAAATGCTGTTCAGCTTTTTTCCTCCATAATCATACAATGACCAAACATAATCTCTTGAAATTTGTTTTTTAGTGACAATCACATCATCATATAGCACAATACTATCATATTCATTTGAAAGCACTTCCTTTGTATAATCCTTCAACACCCCATACTTCCCCCCTCTTTTAGTGATTAATCTTCCTCTTCCATAATAATGCAACTGCCAATCACTTTGCTGCGTCACATAATTGTTTTTCTTATCCACTATAGCTTCCTCATTGGCACACGAAACGATGAATAATTCTTTATTGACTGTTTTCACATCATCATAATAGTAGGTACTTGTTAGCTTATTTTTAGCCGACAATAAATTCCAACGGCTAAATGCCTTGCCTCTAATCATTCCTTTATCATCAATTTTTAATTCTCTGTAAATTGCCTCTGCCTTTACCTTTCCATCAATACCCAGAACACCCTTTTTGCCATGGTTAATAAATATAAACTGCCTGTCTGAAAAAGGTAGGATTTGTTCATAGTCAAATTCAGATATGCGAACCCTATCTTTGTTAAATAATGCCGTTTTACCGAGTTGGTTTGTAACAGCAATCGTACCATTTCCTAACTTTTTGATGTGTTCATATTCAAAAGGAAAGGCAGTCTCTTCCTTTTTATTTATCATTCCATAAACAAGAATGCCATGCTCTTCCTTTGCGGCTATTAATACCTCACCCACCGACTCCAAAAATTGGTATTTAAAAGAAACAATGACTTTTCCTCCTCCAGAAACCACACCATAAACCCTATTAATAGATCCCGCTTCTCTTTTTGAAACGGCTATATAATCTCCCAAAAATGGTGTGGCGGATGTATAAATAGCCGGTGTCGTTTTTTTATTTTTTATATTAAGAAAACCCCAAAGGTCCGCGCTTTTGTAACCTATGTAGTTGTCAACCAATCTATTTTCGTTATTAGACCATCCAATTTTGGTATAGTTTGCTGGTACAACAACCTTCCCCTTATCACTTTTAATGCCTTGGTGTTCCTCTTTGGTATAAACCTCATAGTCATCTCCTAAATCATAAGATTGGGCGTTGGATTTTTGCCAAATAAGACAACTAAGTAAAGAGAAAAATATAACGAGTTTACTGATGTTCAATGGGTGCTTATTATTTCATGTGCATTCAAGTCTGCAATTTATGGCAATTCATTTACAATCTATGTGGACACTTTCCTTTTTCCTTACAGCAATAATGAAACCGAAATTTACTAAATTGGCAGTTGGATGTTTTCTAAATTAAAACATATCATCAGGAATTACTTTGGCTTTTCAAAAACAGAAACCAATGGGTTTGCGGTACTTTTAATTTTGATGCTTGGGCTAGTATTTGTGCCCATGTGGTATAAAAATTATTTGATTTCAAAAAGCAGCTTCCCTGAAGTAGAAATTAAACTTCTTGATAGTATGGCACTTCAGATTGACAAAAAAAATGAAATTGCAGCACAAAATTTATCAACCACAAAATCACCCGACATATTATTTGATTTCAACCCAAATACAGTGACTGTCAGTCAGTTAACCGCGTTGGGAATTAATATAAAAATAGCCCAAAGAGTCGCTAATTATAGAAATAATGGAGGTAAGTTTTATAAAAAAGAGGATTTCAAAAAAATATATGGGTTAGCATTTAGTGATTATGAACGGTTGAAAAATCACATAATCATTCCTCAAAAAAGCAGGAAAAACAATACGGCAAGTCAAAAAAAATTTGTTAGAAAAAAAATTGAACCCTTTGATATTAACCGCGCAGATACAACGCAACTGCAAAAAATATCTGGCATTGGCAGTGTGCTTTCAAGGAGAATTATAAAATTTAGAGACGGGCTAGGAGGCTTCACCTCTAAAGCACAGTATGCAGAAGTATATGGACTAGCGGTAGAAGTCACCAATAAGTTGGACAGTTTTACCTTTATTGTAGATGGGTTCCCTGTTCAAAAAATCAATATAAACAAAGCAAGTATTGAGCAGATTGCCCAACATCCTTACATCAGAAAAAAATTGGCAAAAATGATTGTGGCATATCGCCTTCAGCATGGTAACTTTGAAACCATAGAGGATTTATCGAAAATCCATACAATGGATGAAAAAACATTAATTAAAATAAGGCCTTATATAGCGCTGTAAAACAATTAAATGCAAAAAATTCTTCAGTCATATCTCCGACGATTAACAAACCTGACAACCACCAATAGGTCGTTGCTTTTATTGCGCTTGGTTTTTAATCATTTTATTGATTTACACGATTTTGATTTTTTAAAAGATAAGCCTTCATTTAATATCATTGAGGCACTTCTTGCCAATAAGAACAATATTCCGATCTGCAGAGAATCTGACAGCAGGTTTGAAAAGAACAATATTGTCTCCAAACAGTTAAAAAAACTCTTCCGAACTGAAAAATTCATCTTTGAAGAAAGGGGTTCGAAAGATCTATATGTGGCATGGCCGTTTGTAGCTGGTAAATTTTCCGATGGAACGCCAGTCAGAGCTCCTTTGCTGTTTTTTCCTGTTTCTTTAGTATTAGATGATGGAGAATGGTCTTTAAAACCAAGGCAGGATGTAAACATTACGCTGAATAAAAGTTTTATTCTAGCCTATGCGCACTACAATAAAATTAAACTTGATGAGAGTTTAAGCGAATGGAGTTACGAATCTAGCAACCAAGACAGCACGGAGTTTAGAACAATGCTCTATCAATTACTAAAAGATAGTGCAATTGAATTAAACTTTAATGCTGATAATTTCACTGACCAACTAGTTCGCTTTCCAAACCAAACAAAGAAGGATTTCCAAAACAGTCAAAAGAGTGGAGAATTAAAGTTATACCCGCAAGCAGTACTGGGTATTTTTCCACAAGCAGGCTCATACATCGTCCCCGATTACGCTAACCTTATTAAAAACGAAAAAGCTCCTGACCTTGAAGCGTTTTTCCATAAGCGGTTTTTAGACGAGGAACTTGAAACCACAGCGAAAAAAAGTAATACTTATCGGTTTATAAGCAAAATCAAGGAGGAGCATACCATCACGCCATATCCAATCGATGCCCACCAAGAAAATGCACTAAAGGCAATTAAAAAGGGTAATTCTGTTGTAATTCAAGGACCTCCTGGCACTGGAAAATCTCAGCTTATTGCCAATTTAATTTCTGATTATATAGCACAAGGAAAATCTATCCTGTTAGTTTGTCAAAAACGAGCGGCACTCGATGTAGTGCATAACAGATTGAAAGAAAAAGACATCGCAGATTTTGCAGCACTTGTTCATGATTTTAAAAATGACCGAAAAGAGATTTATCAAAAAATAGCAGGTCAAGTCGATAATTTGCAAGAATATCAGCTTAAAAATAATAGTTTAGACGCCATACAATTAGAACGGAAATTTCAACAGTCGAGCAGGAGAATAGACCAAATCACTGAAGAATTAGAAGAATTCAAGGAGGCATTATTTGATGAAAATGAATGCGGTGTTTCAGCAAAAGAGCTATACCTCACCGCTAGTCTAGAAAAAGTTTCTATTAATATCAAGCAGGGATATAGGTTTTTTAAACCAAATGAAATCGACGACTTTTTAATCACACTAAAAGCCTATAGTGAGTATGCGCAGCAGTATCATGATGATGAGCACCCGTGGTTTGTAAGAAACTCCTTTAAATCTTGGGTTATTTCAGACCAAAAAAATATTGAAGCTGTAATTAAAAATATTCCCGTATTTACAAAGTCTGCTTCAAAGACTTTTGAAAAAATCACCAATGTTACATTGAATATTGATGATTGCGAACCTGTGATTTTTAAAGAAAAAGAAGTGCTAAAAATGTTGGACATGTTAAAAGTGCCCACCGTTTATAAATACTTCAAAGAAATTGTACAATCGGACCAAAAACAAGACTTGCTATGGCTTGCTAATACTGAGCGGGTCTTTCTAGATTGTTTCCGAAGTGAAGGCCCTGAGATTAGTCTAAACGCCAATGAACTTGGAAAATTTCAAGAAACAATACAAAGGGCGATTGCAGCAAAAAGAAACTTTTTTGGGTGGTTGAAGTGGCGGCTTTTCACAAAAGATAGTTACTGGATCAAAAGGGTTATTGTAGCCAATGATATAAAAAGTGAAAAGCGGTCTTTTGATATTTTGGTTGAAAAAATTGATAATCGCTTGAATTTAGAGCATAGCTTAAGTAAATTAAAAGAAAGAAAGTGGTTAATTGATATTCCTCAAGGGTTTAGAAAAGCAGATTTCCAAGCGTGGTTTTATGATAAAAAAGCGGCACTCGCCTCAAAAATAACTTTTGTAGGTACTAGAAATTTAAAGGAGTTTTTTCATCCTCAACAACTTGAATACGATGAATACAAAGAAAAAATAAAAGAACTTCTTACCCTTTACAACAAAGTCGTTCAAGAAAAAGAGAACTGGAAAAAATACTTGACACCAATTCAGATTAATAAAATAATCAGTGTTGAAAACTTTAAAACTTCATTGACAAAATCTTTGAAAAAAGACTTTGATTCCCTTTGCGAATTTGATAAACTAAACCATAATCTTAAGCCGCATGAAAAAGATGTTATTGATAAATTATTTGAACAAAATGAAGCAAAAAATCACCATGAAATTGAAGCGCTCTTTACCAATAGTTTACGCCTTGCGTGGTTGGAACATATCGAAACCAAGTACCCCTGCCTGCGCTATGTTTCTTCTAAGAAGTTTGAGCAACTAGAATCAACCCTGCAAAGTAGTGTCAAAGAAAAATTGGGAGTAAGCCGTGAAATTTTATTGCTAAAAGCCCGTGAAAGGACTTATGAAAACGCTGAATACAACAGGTTAAAAAACCGGGTTACTTACAAAGACCTTTATCATCAAGTCAGCAAAAAACGGAGAATTTGGCCCATACGAAAATTGATTTCCAACTTTACCGATGAGCTTTTTACACTGGTGCCTTGCTGGATGGCATCTCCTGAATCCGTATCGGCTCTTTTTCCGATGGAAGAAATTTTTGATTTGGTGATCTTTGATGAGGCATCACAGTGCTATGCCGAAAAAGGAATTCCTGCCATGTACCGTGGTAAGCAGATTGTCATTGCGGGGGATGACAAGCAGCTCACTCCCAACGACTTATATAAGGTTCGATGGGAAGATGAGGACGAAGATACTCCGGCGTTAGAGGTCGATTCGCTATTAGATTTGGCAAGTCAATACTTGATGCAATTGCAACTGAAGGGACATTACCGAAGCAGGTCTCTTGCACTCATTGATTTTTCAAATCAAAATTTCTACAATGGTAATTTGAGTTTGCTTCCAGACTTTAATGACATCAACAAAAAAGAACCTACCATTGAATATATCAAAGTAGCTGGCGTTTGGGATAAAAATACCAACCAGCTAGAAGCTGATAAAATTGTAGCACTTATAAAAAAGTTAGCCGTAACAACCGCTGAAAAGCAAATTGGTGTTGTCACTTTTAATGCCAAGCAGCAGGGTCTAATCATGGACAAGCTGGACGAAGAAGCTTCTTCGCATGGGCTAAAAATTCCTGAATCTCTTTTTGTAAAGAATATTGAAAACGTGCAAGGTGACGAGCGAGATATCATTATTTTTTCCACTGCCTATGCGCCTGATAAAAAAGGTAAAATGACCATGCAGTTTGGTAGTTTGAATATGACTGGTGGTGAAAATAGGCTTAATGTTGCCATTACTAGGGCAAAAGAAAAAATATATATTATTACCAGCATTCTCCCTCATGAGCTCAACGTAGACAATGCTAAAAATGAAGGCCCAAAGCTTTTGAAAAAATATTTGCAATACGCCAAAGATGTTTCCGATGGGAAATTCAAACCAGAAATTTTTAAAAATGAACATCACCATATAGATTGGTTTTTAAAAAACAAAATTGCTGCACTGATAAGCGATGCGGGCGAGCGTACTAGTGAAGAGATTCCTTTTGCAGATCTTTCTATAAATATCAAAAAGCAAATAGCCGGCTTGGTATTAACCGACGATGGAATTTATCACCAAAGTGTTTCAATCAAAGAATCACATGTATATAAACCCTTTGCTTTAATAGATAAAAACTGGAAATTTTCAACCTTTCACAGCAGGGAATTTTGGCAAGACCAGGAAATCTTTAGAGAAAAGGTGATGATATTTTTGAATAGCTTGTAATAGAATGGAGATATTCTAGGGGTTTAATTCCAATAATATCGGATATTGTTGGAATTAATTAATAATAGCTGAATTCAAGACGCTTCAAAATTATAGGTATAGATGTTAAAATCTTGTAAATTATATAGCATTCTTGTAAATCATTTAAGTAATAAGTGGCATACTATAATTACAGGTGTCTCCCAAGTTGAAAAGTCTTCTTTATTAAAACAATGTTTTATAAAAAATAAGCACTAAATTCACATAGTAGTTGTTGAAGTAAAATCAATAGAACATATTCATGCCTAAAAATACAAAAGAGGTAATATTAGAAAAAGTAGTGATTCGGTTTGCTGGAGATTCTGGTGACGGAATGCAACTTACTGGATCGCAGTTCACCAATACTGCTGCGCTGTTTGGGAATGACCTTTCTACATTTCCAGATTTCCCAGCGGAAATTAGAGCGCCATTAGGAACACCAGAAGGTGTTTCAGGTTTTCAAGTGCAAATTGGGGAAACAGAGATATTTACCCCGGGGGATGAGGCAGATGTGTTGGTAGCAATGAATCCAGCTGCGCTACAATCTAACCTGAGGTGGGTAAAAAAAGGAGGAACAATCATTGTAGATACGGACGCGTTTGATGATAGAAATTTGAAGAAGGCTGCTTATGAATCCAGTCCGTTGGAGGATGATTCATTGGCTGATTATAAAATAATTGAAGCGCCGATTTCTTCTTTGACCAAGGAATCTCTGAAAGATGTTGACCTAGATAACAAAAGTAAAGGACGTAGCAAAAATATGTTTGCTTTAGGAATGACCTATTGGTTATTTGGTAGATCCATGAAGGAAACAGAAAGGTTTCTTGAAGCTAAATTTAAAAAACTCCCAGCGGTTGTGGAAGCAAACAAAATTGTTTTGCACACAGGGTATCATTTTGCAGAAACTATTGACGCCATTACTTCGACCTATCAGGTGCCCCCAGCAAAAATAGAAAAAGGAAAGTATAGACAGATTAGCGGCAATATGGCTACCGCTTGGGGATTGATGGCAGCCACTCAAAAAATGGGGAAGAAACTATTTTATGGTTCTTATCCGATTACCCCAGCATCAGACATTTTACACGAGTTAGCAAAGCATAAAAGCTTAGATGTAATTACGCTTCAAGCTGAGGATGAAATTGCAGCAGTGTGCTCATCAATAGGTGCGAGCTACGCAGGAGATTTGGGAATAACAGCCTCTTCTGGGCCAGGTATTGCGCTTAAAGGAGAGGCAATTGGATTGGCAATGATGGTTGAATTGCCGCTGGTTGTTGTCAATGTACAAAGAGGAGGGCCCTCTACGGGTTTGCCAACTAAAACGGAACAATCTGATTTAAACCAAGCGCTGTATGGGAGGAATGGAGAAAGTCCTTTGATTGTATTAGCAGCAAGCACGCCAGCTAATTGTTTTGACATGGCGTATCAGGCGGCAAAACTCTCAGTGGAACACATGACCCCCGTGATGTTTTTGACTGATGGTTATTTGGCAAACGGCTCTGACCCTTGGAAGATTCCAAAATTCCAAGATTTGCCGACTATTAAAGTGCCCAACACAAAATTAAGCCCTGAGGAATTTCAACCATATATTCGCGATGAAGAAAAACTAAATCGTTATTGGGTGGCACCAGGTGAAAAGGGCTTGGAGCATCGAATTGGGGGCTTGGAAAAACAAGAGTTGACTGGAAACGTCTCTTATGACCCAAACAACCATGAGCAAATGACTAAAGTGAGGGCAGAAAAAGTAGCGAAGGTAGCCAATTATATTCCTGAACAAGTTATAGTAGGTGATGGAACAGGAGATGTTTTGTTGGTTGGTTGGGGAAGTACATATGGCACATTACTGACCGCCACGAAAGAGTTGCAGCATGCAGGTAAAAAAGTAGATTTAGCGCATTTTAATTATATCAATCCCTTGCCTAAAAACACGGATTCGCTTTTGAATAAGTATAAAAAGATATTGGTTTGTGAGTTGAATATGGGACAGTTTGCCAGATACCTGAGAATGAATTTTCCTGAAAGACATATCCTACAGTATAACAAAATACAAGGGCTACCCTTCACAATCAAAGAGATAAAAGAAAAAGTAAAAAAATTATTATAGTTATGTCAATGGAAGTTGCAACAAAGGAACTTAAGAAAAAGGATTTTGCCACAGACCAATTGGTCAGGTGGTGTCCTGGGTGTGGAGATTATGCCATACTTTCTTCTATACAAAACGCCATGCCGCAATTAGGTAAGGAAAAGGAGGATATTGTTTTTATCTCGGGAATAGGCTGTTCGTCACGGTTTCCATATTATATGAATACTTACGGTTTTCATACTATTCATGGGCGTGCCCCAGCAATTGCCACTGGGACAAAATTGAGCAACCCTGATTTAAGTGTTTGGCAAATAACTGGAGATGGAGATGCACTTTCCATCGGAGGAAATCATTTTATTCATGCTATTCGTAGAAATATTGACATCAACATATTGCTATTTAATAACGAAATTTACGGGTTGACAAAAGGGCAATATTCACCTACCTCAAGGCTAGGTTTGAAGACAAAAACCACCCCACTGGGAGGCATCGACAGGCCTTTTAGCGCAGGGGAATTGGTGCTTGGTGCAGGAGGGACATTCTTTGCAAGAACCATTGATACTAACCCTAAAGCAATGACTAAAATTTTTGTCGAGTCGGCAGCGCATAAGGGAACGTCCATGATTGAAATTCTACAAAATTGTCTCATTTTTAATGACAAGGTGCATAGCCTGGTAACTTCAAAAGAAACCAAGGAGGATAATCAATTAAATTTGGAACATGGTATGCCGATGCTTTTTGGAAAAGAAAAAAACAAAGGAATTGTGCTAAATGGTTTGAAATTGGAGGTGGCAGTGCTGGGAGAAAATGGCGTGAAGGAAAGTGATATTTTGGTGCATGATGCTCATAGTGAGGATGACACCATTCACAGGATGCTTTTAAAGATGGAAGCCCCTGAATACCCAGTGGCGCTAGGCATTATTAGAGCAGTAAAAGCGCTCACCTATGATGAGCGAGTATATAATCAGATAGAAGAAGGCAAAAAGAGTGCAAAAATTAACAGCATCGATGAATTATTAAATAGCGGGAATACGTGGGAAGTGAAATAATATAACCCTTAATACCATGGAAGAACATGCAGGACACCACTTTATTGCAGTATTTGGAGGGGCAGTTGCAGGTTCGGAGGCGGCGCATCAACTAGCCCTCCGAGGGTTTCGGGTGGTCGTTTTTGACCAAAATATATTACCCTATGGGAAAATAGAAGATGGGCTGCCGAAGTGGCATTATAAACTTAGAGACCAGGAAGAAAAAAGAATTAACGATAAATTAAGGCACGAAAACATTCGCTTTGTACCACTTGCCAAGCTGGGAAAAGATATTGATTTTCTTGACATTGTTGATAACTGGGGCTTTACAGCAATATTATTAGCGACGGGTGCTTGGAAAGATAGGCCACTCCCAATTGATGGAATTGACAGCTATATTAATAAGGGGTTGTATTACCAAAACCCTTTTGTTTATTGGTATAATCACTACCATGAACCCAATTTCAAAGGACAGCAGTTTGAGGTAAAAGACAATGCAATCATTGTTGGAGGAGGATTGGCTTCCATGGACATCGCAAAAATATTGATGTTTGAAACGGTTCAAAAAGCACTAGCGAAAAAAGGACATGAAGTAGATATGTTTACGTTGGACCACGGCATTGACAGAATGCTTCAAAAACTTGATTTGACATTAGAAGATCTTGGCGTCAGTGGCTGTACAATTTTTTATAGGCGAAGAGCGAAAGACATGCCACTATCTACCATGCTAACTGATACGCCCGAGCAGCTAGAAAGGGCACAAATGATTAGAGAAAAAATACTCGGCAATTACCAGCGAAAATACTTATTCAAACTTGAAGAATGTTGTGCGCCTGTTGATAAAATAATACGTGGAGAAAAGTTGACAGGCATTCGTTTTCAAAAGACAAAGATTGAAAATGGCAAGGTAATTCCGCAGCCAGATTCATTTATTGATGTGGAATCTTCGTTGGTAATATCATCTATTGGAAGCATTCCTGACTTGGTTAAAGGAATCCCTGCTGAAAGACAGGTTTATAAAATTAACAAAGATAAGTGCTGTCAGATTGAAGGGTACGATCATGTGTTTGCTTTAGGGAATGCAGTGACAGGAAGAGGAAATATTAAAGAATCTAAAGAACACGGAAAGAAGGTTACTGTAAACGTAATGGATAAACGACTTTACTGGCAAGAAGAAAATTTTCAGGAGTGGCTCCGAGGCAAAGAGACAAATATCCAAGGGCAGATACTTCATATGGTTGATCATATAGAAAGACAACAGTTCATGCCTGATGAGGTAATTGAAAGTATTTTGACAAAAACGGAAGCATTACAGCAGAAAGTAGGATATGATGGTGATTATGATAAATGGATAGAAAAGCACCTCCCTGTTAGACTAGAGGACATGCTGGGAAAATAATTTTCCAAAAAAATACTACCAAAGTGGAAAAGGTCATACTTTAACCTTTTTCCAATTGCCTTTTCGAAACGTAATAATTCCGATGATTGCGATTAATACCTCTGCCAAAGTAATAGATAGAAAAACGCCGACAGGTCCTA
>CAYRIF010000045.1:0-4353 GCA_964424205.1 uncultured Roseivirgaceae bacterium
TGAAAATTTCAAGCACCTAATTATCAGTTAGTGCATGGTTTAGTTAGATGGAATTATTCATGCGATTAGCTTCGTGTAGCCGCAATCCCGATACTTATCGGGAGAAACCTGCAGACATAGTGTGCTATTTCAAAGGTTTTGCAACCTGTCTGCCAGGCAGGCGTAGCGGATGCATGAAGATAATTGCAAGACCCTCAAATTCGGGCTATTTATTTTTCGCCCTATTGTACTGTTCAGCAGTGTATTTTGCTATTTTCCCTTGGTATTTTAAAAATACGGTGAATAATGCGGGTTAAGGAGACCTCGCAACAGGAGCGAGGATAGTGGAAGTGATAAGGAGACCTCGGAATAAATTCGAGGGTAGCTCTTCTTAAACAAAAAAGCCCCACAATTTTTGTGGGGCTACTTATTTTATTGGCTTACAAATTACTACCTTACAATATGAAACTCTGTTCTTCTATTCAATTGGTGTAGGTCTTCAGTACATTCTGTATCATTGCCACAATTATTCACAAGCTGTGTTTCTCCAAATGCCTCTTTTGAAAGTCGAGACTTCCTAATGCCCTTTTTTACCAAATAATTTAGCGCTGAAGTAGCCCTTCTTTTTGATAACCTGACATTATACTCATTTGTCTGACGACTGTCAGTGTGCGAGTCCATTGCAATATTGATGTTAGGATGGTTGGTCATCACGTCCACAATCTTATCTAACTCTGCTGACGCATCTGGTCTGATAAAACTCTTGTCCAAGTCATAAAAGATATTCGTGATTCTAATCACTTTTCCTACTTTAATACCCTGCTTGGCCAAGGTGGTATTCAATTCATCTTCAGTGCCTACATAGCTTATCAGCGAGTCCAGCGTCAAGACAAATGTTTGGTTCTTGCCACTGATATTTTCAACCAATAAGATATCTGCTTCTTGTAGTTCAATCTCTACAGGTGGTACAGTTACTTCTTTTTCTAATGGCACAACAACCACTAAACTGTCATCCGTTACACCTTTGGTAGTAATTTCTACCACATTGTCGTCATAGCCTTCTTTACTACCTCTTATTTCGTAATCTCTGCCTGGTATGCCATCAAACTGCACCTTATTTCCTTCTTTTAAAAACGGAACAGGCTTTCCTGTTGTTTTATCAATCACCACAATGTCCTGATCGGCAAGGCTTAATGTGTCACCTGTTTCTTTGTCAATCAAATAAGCAGTGATATCGATTTTGTGTATCCTCAATGAGTAGTTATCATCATCTCCAGTACCTGTGGTTCTGTTTGAAGAGAAATAACCCATCTTTCCTGTTTCGTCTAAAATAATACCAAAATCATCCATTGAGGTATTCACAGGATATCCTAGGTTTACGATGCTTGAGGTGACTGTACTCCCTTTTACTTTTACTTTGTAAATATCTAATCCTCCTAGTCCTGCATAGCCATCAGAGGAGAAATGTAGCATTTCATCTTTTGATAGAAATGGGAACATCTCATTGCCTTTGGTATTAATGCCACTGCCCATGTTGACAGGCTTGCTCCATTTTCCATTGTTCAGCGAAGTCATATAGATGTCTGTGCCACCTTGTCCGCCAGGCATGTCAGATACAAAATAGAGCGTATTACCGTCTTTTGTCAATGTTGGATGTCCTACTGAATATTCATCACTGTTGTACGGAAATTCGCTGAGGTTTGTCCATCCACCACCCGCAGTGGTTTCTGCAAAGAACATTTTTAGTTTGATGACGTCATCAGTACTCTTCTTCACTTTATTATTATTGATATTATTTCTTGTGAAAAGCATTTTCTTTCCTTCATCATAGAATACGACTGTGCCTTCGTGAAATTTAGAGTTTACTTTTTTGGTGAATTTTGTTGGTGCTGACAATACGCCGTTATCATCCGCTTTACTATAGTACAAATCCAAAAATGGTTTATCATTCCAACTGAATATTCGTTTCACACCTTTTCCTGCACCTCTTTCTGAGGCAAAAACAACCCCTTCTCCGTAATAGCTAGGACTAAAATCTGCCAAGGTTGTATTGACGCCTACTTCTGCCACTTCATACATGGCAGAGTCTGTGTAAAAGTTCGAAATTTCGTTTATCCCTGCTATTTTATTGGCGCCTCGACTATCCCCTGTTTCACTATTAAACTTTTCGTACCATCCTTTTGCTTCATCGTACCGCTCAATACTGCTCAAGGCTTGGGCATAGTATAATTTATGAATCGGTTGCACGGCATCGGTATTAATCACTCTACCATACCATTCAGCTGCATGTGCAGGATCATTCATTTTTCTATAACATTCCGCTACTTTTAGTTTCACAGCATTATTATCCTGATCGCTCAACAATACTTCTTTATACAATTGAGCCGCTTTTTTGTAAGAATAGTTTTCAAAATTTAAATCAGCTCTTGTAAGTTTGCTACTAAACGCTGATCCAAAACTTCCCGGGTAGGCATTATCTCCTAATATTTGAGAAAATACATTTCCTGAAAGTAACACTAAGATTAATATGGTGGTTATTTTTTTCATCTGTTTATATTTTATATCCATCAAATGGAAAACTATCTATTAAAAGTATCGAGGTGAAATGATTTTCTTTTTCGCATACCTGAACCTATAGTTCAGCATAATTTCATGTGACCCTGAGTTTACCCTTCTCAAATCTGTAGTATTGGCAAAGTCAAATGAATAACCCAATAGTAATTGATCGGTCAATTGGAATTCAACCAAGGCATCAATGTCAGCCATAGACCGCCAGGACAATCCTACCCAAAGTACTTCATGAAATAATAAGTTTGCGTTTAAGTCTAGTTCAATTGGTGCACCTCCCACCATTTTCAGTAAGGCATTAGGCTTGAATTTCACATTTTGACCCAAAGGAAATACATAGCCAGTGGTCAAAAAGAAATGTCTGCTTCGTTTTGCTTCTGCGTTTGGATCTATGCCCACGTCGTTGGTCAAGTCACTCTCGATTAATTGTGGTGCGGAAAATCCTAAGTAAAACTTATCGGTGTAGTAATAGACCCCTGCCCCAAAATTTGGAAGCCCCTTTTTGTAATCAGCATCACCGCCGAAATTAGACCCCCCTTCATCGGGCACCGTAACACCGCTAAGGTCTGCATTGTAACTCGTAAACCCTGCTTGCAAACCAAAAGAAAGCGTTCCCTTTTCCATGGGGATTCTATAGGCTGCCGTCGCATTGATTCCTGTTTGGTTAAACACCGTTATCTTATCACTAATGATTTGCAACCCCACTGCAATTCTATCATTGTTTAGTGGCGAGTGAATAGAAAACGTTGTGGTATTTGGTGCGCCATCTAGCCCTGTCCATTGGTTCCTGTACAGTAACGTCGCACTGACAGCCTCATGACTACCCGCATAAGCGGGATTCAATGCCAACCCATTAAACATGTACTGGGTAAACATGGCATCTTGCTGCGCTGATACTTTCTGGGTGACTGTTAAAAGCAGCAGCACCATCATTATTGGATAAATCTTCAATTTGTTCATCGTTTTATTTTTTCGTTTATCGTACGATTTCTATTTTTCCTTATTACTTATAGATAACTATATAGCCACTTCTTGGCTTGTTACCATCTTTCAAGTCAACAACATAAAAGTAAGAACCATCTGGTACGGTTTTTTCTCCAATAACTGTTCCTTCCGTTGATTGCCCTCTCCAAGCGCTGGTGCTATTGTCATATCCTGTTACCTGATAGACTAGGTTACCCCATCTGTTGAATATTTTTACTTCATTTTGTGGAAATGCCTCAATACCATCAATTCGCCAGTAATTATTCAACTGATTGCCTCCCTCTGGTGAGAACCCTGAGTAGAATTTAAGATTTTGTTCAGGAATCGTAATCGTCACTATTGCGGAATCACAATTCCCTGGATTTGCCTTCTCGCAAATGGTGTAATTAACGGTGTAGGTGCCTGCTGGTGTATTAGCAGGAATGCTTATGTTACCATCAGCATCAATCGTTGCGCCAATGCCACCGTCATTATCTACTGTTATTGTAATATCGGCATCCGAGACCGCCACGCCGTTTAATAAATCATTATCTGTCACGTCACCTATTACTCCTCCCGTTGAAGTTGCATCATAGGCATCATCTTCAGCAACAATTGGTACTATCAATGACGTCACCGTAGGGTCATTCGTCGCATCTCCATCAGTGGAGCCATCACCATTAGGTGTCTCCACCGCTTCATCACCTGCATCAGACACATCACTCACATCGTCTATCCCCGTTGGACTGTCACCAGTCGCTATGGCACTGTTTTCAATAAAGCCTGCCGTCAAGTCTGCTTCGGTGATTGTTTGTGTTACCGTTACCGTTGCGCTTGCGCCTG
>CAYRIF010000045.1:4453-17921 GCA_964424205.1 uncultured Roseivirgaceae bacterium
CCAGTATTCTTAACTATGATGTCATAGGCTATCACATCATTCACTGCCGAACCTGCTGTCGTAATTGTTTTGGTTACTGTTAGCTTTGCAACATGTAAATTAGTTCGGGTTGGGTCATTCGTCGTATCCGCATCTGCATCCTCCCCATCCACAGTTTCGTTATTGGCAATGGCATTGCCATCTGCATCCACGTCTGTGTCTGACACATCGCTGACATCGTCTGTACCTGCAGGACTATCACCTGTCGCCGTAGCACTATTTTCAACAAAACCTGCGGTTATATTCGCACCAGAAATAGTTTGTTCTACCGTTACCGTTGCACTTGCGCCTGGGGCTAAAGTCGCAATAGGACTGCCTGCCATCGACCCGACATCTGCATTCGCATCGGCAACATCTATATTGGTAATGGTCACATTACCAGTATTCTTAACTATGATGTCATACTTAATCACATCATCCACTGCCGAACCTGCTGTCGTTATGGTTTTTGTAACTGTTAACGCTGAAGTACACGCCCCGCTGACCGCAGCGTTTTTATAATCCGTTAAATTCGTTGGGTAGGTACCTCCTTCAGAAGTATCCGTTGCTGTTGACCAGCCATTTTTAGGCGCTGCATCTGCAAAAACTCCTGTACCTGCCACGCCATCAAAATCCCCATCAGAGGAGCCCGCCTCCATAGAATCAAAGCATCCATCATCATCCGCATCAGTATCTTTATAATCTGGTTTGTCGGTTCCGTCGGTATTGGGTGTAGGCAAAGGAGATTGGCTGATTGCATCATCCCATCCATCTCCATTGGCATCAGTAAAACCATCCACCATGCCGTCTTTATTAGCATCCACACCGCCTGCCTCAATAATGTCTGGAATACCGTCGTTATCACTGTCCAAATCTAAGTGATCAAAAATCCCATCCCCATCAAAATCCTTATTTGGACATGAGGCTACTTCACGCGCAGCAACCGCTGTGATGACAAAATCATCACCATTATTGCCTAGCTGACTATCTTGCAAAGTCAGCACGACGGATGTTTGCCCTGGTCCCGTGGTAAAATTAACCTGTCGCCTGTCCCATAAATCCACACCCCCATGACCTGAAGCTACCTCAGCATCCTGAAAAACTTCAAACGGTAACCCGGATGGAATACCATTTACCAAAAATTGCATCATGCCATTTTGGTTAAAAACTGATAGCACCGCTGCATCCAATGCATTGGATGTATAAGCATAATAAGTATATGGGGTATTCGGAGTCAACCCAGTAATTGTTTGTTCCCATATTTTCCAAGGCGCACCTGTTGTATTGCCATTAGAATATAGATATGTATTTGAAGCTGGTACTCCGAATGCAGGATCGCCTGGAAAAGGAGCCTGTTGCACGGCACCAGCAAAGTAATTAATAGCACCACTTTGTTGCGCAACCCTCGTGTCTGGCGGATAAACATTATTCCCTATGTAAGGGACGCCGCTAACCCACCCTGAGATATCATTTCCGGCAGCGATGGGAAACGGCCCACCTGGCATCACGCTAAAATCCGGATTGGTGATAAAATTGGTAGCACCATATGGCGTCGAAGAAGCACATTCCTTTTCTACAACATCTAAAATACCATCATTGTCATCATCTACGTCAAAAATATCCGGAACACCATCGTTGTCTGTATCAAGCAATGGGGTTAAAATGGCAGCCCCATTCGCTGAAGTAACTGCCGCATTTAAAGGGTCATTCCCACCAAAAACAGCAATATTAGACCCAGAACACAA
The DNA here is from genome assembly GCA_964424205.1 of uncultured Roseivirgaceae bacterium. Lineage (GTDB taxonomy): Bacteria > Bacteroidota > Bacteroidia > Cytophagales > Cyclobacteriaceae > CAYRIF01. The sequence continues at coordinate 6,217 of CAYRIF010000045.1, forward strand.
AGCGTTAACTTCAACAGTAAATTCTACTATAAAATGTTGCCCAGGATCTAATGTGCCTGACATACCATCAGTAATATTAGTATCTCCAAACCCATTATATCCTAAGTTAAGGCTAGGATTTACGCTAGCATCAGAAATCGTGATATGTGGAGCAGTTACTATATGGTCAAATGTTCCGTCGGCACATAACCCACTTAAATCGTCCGTTAATGAAATATCTTCTAAATGAACTGTATTTCCAGCAGGAGTCTGACAATCCAATCTGAAGGTAATGTCCCTATTTCCCATCACCCCACTAGATGCAGGAAAATTTCCTACAATCGTTTTGTCAATTTGAAGGGATACAACAAAAGGGTAACGCACTTGCGCTACCTGACACGTACATTGACCTCCTGAACCCACAGGCCCGTTAGGTGCTCCTAAACCTACATCAGTATAATATCTGTCCACATGAACGCCACGAGCATCACTCCACGTAACATAGGAAGTTTTACGCTTATTTGCCGGTAAAATATCGTCGAAGCCATCTACAGCACCCAAAGTCATGCTTTTGACTGGCTGATTAAATGCATTATAAGCGGAAAATGCGGTAGGATTCACAACTGTATAAATTGAAATTTCAATGGATTGACCCGCCGGTAATGTCTGACCAGGAGCTAATAATTCGGTATTAGCATCCCCATCAAAAGCACCATTTAAAGCCAACGCCGTTCCGCCAGTAACAGATAAATTTAATGTGGAAAATGTTATTCCATCATCAATAAAATTTCCTAATCCATAGTTATAGTTTACATTATTTGCATCATTTAAACCATCATTTACTATGGTAACTGTATTGGTATAATCATAAGTTCCGTCAAAATTAACAATGCTTGTTGATAAATTCGTTCCGTCTTCTTGATAGAATGTTGCTGCTATAAAAGATTCAGTGGTATGAAAATCGGTCAAAGTTAAACTTCCCATGGCAACCCCTTGATTTGAAGTAGATGTTGCCTGATTTGTAAAATCTATACCGTCACCAGAATTTGTTGGATTTGGTCTTCCTGAACAAAATGGATCTACATAAAGACAAAAAGTAAAAGATATTGATTGTCTTGGATACAAAACATAATCGTTAGATACCGCTAAATCAAAAATACCATCAGCACCTGGCGTTGCATCTGAAGCATCCCACTCGGCAAGGTTATACGGTTGGTTTACCAGCCACGGTCGAGGATATGTACCTCCTACCCCATCTCCAATATCTTGCTGAAAAATAGCACTCCTCTCAATCTTTAGAATACACATATCCCCAAAAACCGCTTCCAAATCATCCGATATTTGAATATTCTTAACTTGCGTGATTGGATCGTAGCCATAAGCCTCTTTTGTATTTTTATAAACCAATTGATATATTATTTTATACGCTCCATTTGGAAAAGAAACCGCTTCAGGCATTATATAACCTTGATTACAAGAGGTCACTGTCAGAGAAACATTCGGATTTCCATCATCCACAAATATTCTCAAATTAGAGACATCGGTTTTTTGCGGCACTTCATCATCGCCTACGGTATACTCAATTGTCGCTACTGCACCAGCCACTCCTGGTGATGGAATAAAACTGTAACTACCATCAGCACTGATGGCAATAGTGCCTTGCCCTGGTATTATCTGTACTGTACCATCGGCCAAAAATGTCCCTACAACACCATTGATTTGATAAGAAACCACGACAATGGGATCCCCATCAGCATCACTATCATTTGCCAAGATACCAGGTGCGGCTACATTTAAAGGTACGTTCGACATTGTGCTTCCTGCGTCCTCTCCAGTTACTGGTGCATTTTGAGCACTGACGTATACACCACCACTAAATAATAAAGAAAATATTAAACCGAATTTAAGTATTGATTTAATCATATGTATTGATTTTTTTGTTTGCAATAAAATAATTGATATATAAAAAGGATGTTTTTAGCCAATTAGCTGGCACTTTAGAATTTTTAAGCTGCTTATGCATAGCTACTTAAGTTAGTTTGGTTTTAGTTATTGATTGTATTGTTGCCAAAGTAGGAATAATTGTATCAAAAAGCAAAATATGAAAACTTTTTATCGGTGAATGGATGTTTTTTCTCTTTGGAGTTGCTATCATACCTGGCTTAGGTTATTTTCATCTGTACCGAAATGGGCAGACAGGCTATCCCATAAATCTGAGCTTGCAAATTTTGTAACTATTCAGCAGTAAAATGAGAGTGCTTTGATTTGGGCCGGGACAAATAATTATTTTCTTTTGTAAAATCACAGATTACAAAAAAAACATATTTAGAACAGTCTAAAAAAATAGCTAGACTTATTGCTCTTTTGAATCAAGCAAATGAAAGAATCACCAAGCTTGAGCAAGAACAGTTCTATACCCCCATCAAAGGATGAAAATAGTGTAATAAAAACGCAAAGTAAGAGAATAAAAAGCAATCGTAAGCCGGGAGGTCAAAAAGGACATAAAGGGAAAATGCTTGAAATGGTAGCGTACCCTGATAAAGTAGTTACTCATCAAATAGCGTGTTGCAATAAATGTTCAGTGAATTTATCAAAACCAGGAGCTCAATACCAAGCAAGGCAAGTATTTGATTTACCACCTATTGTTTTTGAAGTAACAGAGCACAGCGTGGAAGTTAGCTCGCATTATTCACCGTATTTTTAAATTCCAAGGAAAAACAGCGAAATACACTGCTGAACAGTACAATAGGGCAAAAAATAAATAGCCCAAATTTGGGGGTCTTGCAATTATCTTCGTGCATCCACTACGCCTGCCTGCCAGTAGGCAGGTTGCAAAACCTTTGAAATAGCACACTACGTCTGCAGGTTTCTCTCGGGATTGCGGCTACACGAAGCTAATCGCATGAATAATGCGGGTAAAGTCAAACAAAAAGTATCTGGCTGTTTATTAGGTCGTCAAATAATGCAAAGTCTTTTGCTCGAATAAGAGGGTATATATCTACACTCAAGAAAAATAACAAACCCGTTTTATTGGAAATTCAAAATGCTATTATTGATAATTCTTTAATCTTAGTTTTGAGGGCTGAATAGTTACCTTTATTTTATCATCCTTACATTAATTGAATAATGCCATTGTGGAAGCATGTGTTGGTATGAAATGATGTGTTATGAGTGTAATCGTGTTAGGTTAGCTAAACTTACGGATAATCCCTGGTTTTTATACCATCTCTGTATTAAAAACAGCTATGTAAAATTTTACTGTCAAAATATTAGGAGTTCAGTTGTATAAACTAATGAATCAAAGAAAGATGTATTTTTTATGGATTCTGCTACCAAAGAAAAAGACCATACATACCCCATATTACGTTATATTTATTTAGAAATACAATTTAAATCTATTTTTTCTTTTCTTCTTAACAATTATTTAATGTAAGTTTACAGACTAATTTAAACTATTTTATAACTTTTAAACAAAAAATATGAAGAAGATTCTACTTGTCAGTTTCATGTTTGTGACGGCTTTGGTAACACAAAGTTGGGCGCAAGAGCAGGTTATCTCAGGAAAGGTAACCTCTGCAGAGGATGGCTCTGCCATACCAGGTGTAAATGTTATCCTAAAAGGTACATCTACAGGCACGACATCAGACGTTGATGGTAATTACAAGTTAAGTGTACCAAGTGGTGGGACGCTAATTTTTTCATTTATTGGGCTTGTCTCGCAAGAATTTGCTGTGGGAAGCCAATCTGTAATTGATGTATCTATGGTGTCAGATGTCAGGCAACTAGGAGAAGTTGTTGTCACTGCATTAGGAATTTCAAGAGATAAAAAATCCTTAGGTTATGCCACTCAGGAAGTGAAAGGAGACGAGCTATCAACTGTCAAAAGTGGTAATTTTGTTAATGCACTTTCAGGGAAGGCTGCAGGTATCCAAATTAAAAGAACAACTAATATTGGTGGATCTACCAATGTGGTGATTAGAGGAAACGCTTCTTTAACAGGAAGTAACCAAGCCTTGTTTGTGATTGATGGTGTGCCAGTTAGTAACGCTAATTCAAACTCAAAGAGGCAAGCACAAGCCCGTGGTCCATTTTATGATTATGGAAATGCGGCATCTGACATAAACCCTGAGGATATTGAGTCGGTAAACGTATTAAAAGGAGCAGCTGCATCAGCACTTTATGGTTCAAGAGCGGCAAATGGTGTAATTATGATTACCACTAAGAAGGGAAAAAAAGCAAAAGGTTTAGGGGTTACCATCAATTCAGGACTTACCTTTGGAACAGTTGACAAAAGTACATTCCCTAAATATCAGCAACAATACGGCGCTGGATATGGGCATTATTATGATGGGACAAATAATCACTGGTATTTAGAAGATATTACAGGTGATGGTAATGATAATCAAGTAGCACTTTATACAGAAGATGGATCTTACGGAGCAGCATTTGATTCTAATTTATTAGTATATCAATGGGATTCATTCGACCCGGATTCGCCAAATTATCGTAAAGCTACCCCTTGGATCAATGCTAAAAATGGACCTATATCTTTTTTCGAAACGCCGTTGGCGCTTACCAACTCAGTATCATTAGATAAGAGTTTTGATCAAGGTTCTTTCAGATTAAGTTATACAAATTTTGATCAATCAGGATTATTGCCAAACAGTTCTATTAAAAAGAATAACTTTTCTGTTAGTAGTGTTTTTCAGGTGAGTGATAAATTGACGGCTACCGGCTATGCAAATTATATCAAAACAGATGGATTGGGACGTAATTCTACTGGATATAATGATAACATTTCTGGTAATGCCAGACAATGGTGGCAAACCAATGTAGATTTGAAACAATTAAAGGATATCTATTTTGCAACCAAAAGAAATGTAACTTGGAATCCTGCTTCTTCAGCGGGTGGATCTCCACCAATCTTTTGGGACAATCCTTATTGGACGCAATATGAAAATTATGAATCTGATTCAAGAAATAGGTTTATTGGCAATATTTCTCTTGATTATAAAATTGCTGATTGGATAAGCGTAACTGGTAGAGTGGCAACAGATACCTATAGTGAATTGCAAGAAGAAAGAAGAGCCAAAGGGAGTGTGCCCGCCAGTTTTGGGGTGAGTAGAGGTTCTGTTGAATCAGGTTATTCATTAAAGAATATCACTTTTACTGAATCTAACTATGATTTGATGTTTAATTTTGAAAAAGATTTGAGCGAAGTAGTAAACTTAAAAGGAATTGTAGGTACTAATATTAGAAGAAACAATTATAATTCTACTCATTCTTCTACCAGTGGTGGAATAGGAGTGCAAAGGTTATATTCTTTACAAAATAGCGTGGGTCCTTTGCCATTTCCTATAGAACGGGATGAAAAAATTGGGGTCAATGGTATTTATGCTAGTGCTTCTCTTGGTTATAATGACATTTTCTTTATGGATGCAACAATAAGAAGAGATCACTCTTCGACTTTACCAAAGGATAATAGTGTTTTTTATTACCCTTCAGTTTCATCCAGTTTTGTTTTTAGTAACTTGATGGACTTAGATTGGATTTCTTTTGGAAAAGTCCGAGCAAATTTTGCACAAGTTGGCAATAGTGCCCCTTTTGATTTTTTAGATGATACGTACAATGTTTTTACACCTATAGGTAATGCTAGTACTTCAGTAAAGAGTACTAAAAACAATGCAAATTTATTACCAGAAACCACTACAAGTGTTGAAGTCGGATTGGAAATGAAGTTTTTAAGTAATAGACTTGGTTTCGATTTGGCCTACTATAAGACTAATTCGAAGGATCAAATTTTACCAGTCGCAGTGTCGAGGGCTACAGGATACAGTGCTAAAATTTTTAATACTGGTGAAATTGAAAATAAAGGGATAGAGTTGGGTTTATATGGTACTGTTGTTAAAACTGAAGATTTGAGCTGGGATGTTGCAGTAAATTGGACGCGTAATAGAAATAAAGTGTTATCTCTTAAAGAGGGATTGACCAATTTGCAATTGGGCTCTTTTCAAGGAGGTGTAACCATTAATGCACAGGTGGGACAACCTTATGGGGTAATTCATGGTACTGATTTTACCTATCTGGATCCTGATAATCCGAAAGATAGTGAGCGCTTGATTGATCCCGTTAGTGGGCAGTACATTCCTTCTAGTACATCAGATAATCCCATCGGTGATTCAAACCCTGATTGGTTAATGGGTATTAGTAATAAACTTACGTACAAGAATATTGAATTAAGTTTTTTAATTGATATTCAAAAAGGAGGAACAATATGGTCATTAGACCAGTATTATGGCTTGGCTACTGGACTGTATGCAGAAACTGCATTTATTAATGATTTAGGAAATCCTGTTAGAAATACATTGTTAGATGGAGGAGGATTTATCAATGCGGGAGTAAATCCTGATGGTACAGTTAATAGCACAAGAATTAGAGCTGATAATTTTGGTGCCTTTGGTTATAGAAGAGGATTACCCAATGCAGCTTTTTCTTATGACGCTGGATACGTGAAGCTTAGGGAAATAGCAATTTCTTACCAATTCCCAAATAAAATGTTTGCTAATACATTTTTAACTGGAGCAACATTTAGTGTGGTTGGATCTAATTTGTGGATTATTTCTAAGAATCTTCCTCATGCAGATCCAGAATCTGGTTTGGGATCGGGTAATTTGCAAGGTTATTCTACGGGTTCTTTACCTTCAACAAAAGATTTTGGATTTAATATTAAATTACAATTTTAATACGATATAAAGATGAAAAAAATAGTAATATTAACAATAGCAATATTTGCAGCATCTTGTTCAGATAATTTGGAAGATTTGAATAAAAATAAGAAGGATCCTGCAGTAGTTTCTGGGGAGAGTTTATTTACACATGCTCAGAAGAGTTTAGTAGACCAAATGGTAGATTTAAATGTCAATAATAATAATACCAAATTATGGTCGCAGTTTTTGCAGGAAACAACCTATACAGATGAAAGTAATTATGATCAAGCTGGTAGAAGTATTCCTGACACACATTGGAGTGTATTATATAAGGATGTGTTGAAGGATTTGGATGAAGCTGCTAAAATAATAGGGGAAACAACATATCTAACAGAAGGCGAAAATATAATTAAACCAAATAAGTTAGCAATAATAGAGATATTAAATGTTTATGCATACAGTATTCTAATACAAACCTATGGGGATGTACCCTACTCAAAAGCGTTGGACATTGATAATTTGTTACCTGCTTATGATGATGGGTTAACTACGTATAAGGATTTAATAGTGAGATTGTCAGCGGCCATTGATAAACTTGACGTTAATTTAGAAAGTTTTGGTAGTGGGGATAATATCTATGCGGGAGATGTGGCAAGTTGGAAAAAATTTGCAGCCTCATTGAAATTAAGAATGGGGATGTTACTTTCAGATGTTGATGGTGCTGCTGCAAAAACGGTAGTTGAAGAGGCTGTTGCCACAGGCGTGTTTACAAGTAATGCAGATAATGCTGATTTCAAGTATTTGTCTTCTCCACCTAATACGAATCCAATTCACGCCAATCTAATTATAAGTGGAAGGCATGATTTTGTAGCTGGAATTACAATTGTTGATATGATGAATGCATTGGACGATCCAAGAAGACCTTTGTTTTTCACAACAGTAGATGGAGCGTATGTCGGTGGTGTAATTGGTAGTGCATCTGGCTATTCCACACATTCACATGTCTCAGCGCAAGTGGAAGAAGCAACAGCGATGGGCGATATCTTCGATTATGCAGAGGTGGAATTTTTACTGGCAGAAGCTGTTGAAAGATCATATGCAGTCGGTGGCACCGCAGCTGAGCATTATACCGCTGGTGTTACAGCTTCCATTCTCGCTTGGGGAGGAACGACTTCTGAAGCGGTCACCTATGTAGCGCAACCAATGGTTGATTATGCTACCGCACTAGCCAATAGCACTGCTGCTACTCCTTGGAAGGAGGTAATTGGAAATCAAAAGTGGTTAGCACTTTATAATAGAGGTATTGAAGCTTGGACGTCAATCAGACGTTTAGACTTTCCTATGTTAAATGCAGCTGAGGAACCAATTTCTGGATATCCAGTGAGATATACATACCCTATTGTTGAACAAACTTTAAATGGGGTAAATTGGAAGGCTGCATCGGATGCAATTGGTGGAGATTTACCAGAGACAAAGCTTTTTTGGGATATGGAATAGATGTAGGTTTCTACTACAGAAAGTATTTGTAAAATTTTGAAGACCCCATCGTGATAGCATGATGGGGTTTTTTTAGATAGTCGGAATGACTGGATTCGAACCAGCGACCCCCACGTCCCTAACGTGGTGCGCTAACCGTCCCGATAGCTATTGGGAGCGCCACATCCCGATATTTAGTTATGCAATGCTACTATTTTTTTGTAAAGAGAAAAAAGAACTTTCAATCTTTTTTTATAATGATAGTTTCTGATGCCCTTGACGATACTTGAAAATAGCCAAGTGGTTTATTTTTAGGATTAGTCAGGTTGTGCACATTAGAAGTGGGATTGACAGGTGGCGGACTGAAAAGCCCCCCATCACTGAATAGCAATTCAATTAACTGATTATAATAATCATAGATAGGTCTGTCTAGCCCGTACATTTCTATTTTAATCGTATCATTGGCTTCAAAAGCAAATGGGAACTCTAAATCTTCGATGGAGGCGGCAATAAACTCATCACTCGCCAATAGATAATCTTCTGGTTGTGTATTAAAGAGCTCATTATTTTTGTAAACCAACCAACGATAGTAATTGATTTGTTCTTTGGGTGTTTTACCAAAAAAATGTAGGTAGTACCCCGCTTCTCTGAAAACTGCTTTTTCATTGTATTGATAGGTTAGGGAGTCAAATATTGGCGGTGTTTGTAATGTGCCGGATGCTTCATATTTCTCTCCTTTGTGGCTGGCGTGCAGGGTATAAGTTTTACCAGTTTCGCCATGTAATTTGGTGGTTTGATAATGCCCTGTTTCCATTTCTTGTAGTGTATCAATGAGGCCATCACTAACAGAAATGGTTACAAGCAATCCGCTAATACCATTTTCAGTACTGTTTTCATAGTAACTGTTGGTTTCACTAATTTTAATAGTATAAGGACCTGGATTATCGGTTATTAAACCTTCAAAAACTATGTTTGGAGAGGAGTTGTCAAGCGCAATATTCACTTCCTCCCGACAGCTGAAGAGTACAAAAACCAATAATATATAGAGTATCTGTTTCATATATGCTAAAATTTAAAATTATAGGTTACTGAAGGGATGAGGCTAAACAAATAGGTTTTTATTGCTCCTGGTCTTCTAGTCAAATCAGGTCCATCTTGCTCAGAATTATAGTTTATATCATTGTTAACGATATCTTCGAAGGTGATGCTGAACGTATTTTTTCTAGCATAGGCATTGTAAATTGAAAAATTCCAACTTCCATGCCACCTTCTTTTCCTTTTGTTTTTTCCTTCCAAATTTGCTGAAAGGTCTAAGCGGTGATAGGCAGGCATTCGGTCTGCGTTTCTACGTCGATCATCATAGTATGGAATGGATTTTCTGTCAACCATATACCTGCCTACCGGAAAGGATACTGCTGAGCCTGTAGTGTATACCCAATTTGCTGAAAGTGTTAATCGTTCACTTAGTTCATGGGACAGTACCAAAGAGATGTCGTGTGTTTTGTCATACCGGGCATGATAGGCATTTCCGTCACTGATGCCGGGAATTTTTCGTTCGGTATTTGACCAGGTATAGCCAAGCCATCCAGTGGTTTTTCCAATATTCTTTTTGACTAAAAATTCAGCGCCATACGACCAGCCCTTTCCCCCCAGTATTTCTGTTTCTATATTATTATTTAGTAAAATTTCTGCCCCTGGTTTGAAATCAATAATGTTATCAATCCACTTGTAGTAAAGTTCAACAGAAGTTTCAAAAGTATTGTCTTTGAAATTTCTGAAGTAACCCACTGCAATTTGATCTCCAATCATTGGTTTTACATAGTTATCGGCTGGGATCCACCTGTCGATGGGTAATCCGGCGGTTGAATTTGACGCAATTTGAATGTATTGTCGGGTTCTATTGTAAGAGAATTTTAAGGAACTTGTTTTGTTTAGTAAATATCGAGCTGATAATCTAGGCTCAAAACCACTATAAATGTTTATCTTCTTTAGACTTTTATAAGCAACTGAATCTATAATGCTTTCATCCGTTTTGGGAATACCCTCTTCATATATAAAGACTTTTCCAGCACCAATATTCTCGAAAAGAGAAAATCGTAGCCCATATTGCAAGTGTAATTTATCATTCACCTTATGCTCATTTCCTATATATACTGCCTGTTCAATAGCATATTTTTTGTCTAATGTAAAGTCAGTAAAGACAGAATTATCACCGGGAGTAATTGTGGCAGGAGAAAAGCGATGCACAATAGTATTTGACCCAAAAGTTAATGTGTTTTCAGGGTTGATGAAATATGTAAAATCTAGCTTTCCACCAACTTCTTGCAGGTTAGATTTCCATTCAAAATTTTGAGCGCCATTTTCTATTTTAAAACCGTAGTCAAACTTGCTATAGAGGATGGTAGTATTGAGAAAAAGCCTATCATTGAAGAGGTGATTCCACCGAAATGTTGTGGTAGCATTTCCCCAGTTTAGTCCAAAAGTATTATCAAAATTAAACACATCACGTCCAAAATAACCGGATACGAAAATTCTGTTTTTATCATCAAACCTATAATTGGCTTTGGCATTTAAATCATAAAAGTATAATACATTTTTGTTAATGTCATCATTGGGTGAAAGTCTCAAAAACATGTCTGCATAAGTTCTTCGGGCAGAAATAATGAAGGAAGAGGTGTCTTTTACGATGGGACCTTCCACTGTTAATCTGCTCGAAACAGTACCTATTCCCCCTGACATACTAAATTGCTGATTGTTCCCTTCCTTCATCTGAATATCAAGAATAGAAGATATCCGACCACCAAATTTTGCTGGAATTCCACCTTTATAAATTTCTACATTCTTGATAGCATCTGAATTAAATACAGAAAAGAAACCCATGAAATGTGAGGCGTTGTAAACGGTAGCTTCATCTAGTAAAATTAAATTCTGATCGGCAGAACCACCTCTCACAAATAGCCCAGTTGTTCCTTCTCCGGCGGACTGGATGCCAGGAAGCATTTGTAGGCTTTTGATTAAATCAATTTCGCCAAATAGGGCAGGCATGGATTTTATTTTTTCTATACTTAGGTTTTCACGACTCATTTTTATATCTGTGACATTTGCTTCTGGTCGTTCCGCGTTTATAATCACTGCTTCAAGCGCCTTAGTTGCGGATTTAAGGGCAATGTTTTTTTTCTGATTAGCGGACAGCGAGATTTCTTCAGAGATGGTTTGATAACTAATAAATGAATAGTTGACAGTGTACACTCCTTTGGGTATAGTAATGGAATAAAAGCCATAGGCGTTTGTGACGGCACCAGTGCCAGGAAGTTCATTGATGGTCACTGTTGCTCCAATCATTTCTTCTCCTGTTGCCGCATCTTTAATATATCCGCTTACCGTGTATTTTTCTTGCGTGAAAGCATTTTGGGCAAAAGCACAGACAATAAATAATACAAAAGCCGAAAGGTATTTTCTTTTCATGGATTGATTAATGGTTAGTTTTTAATTATACCATTTTAATTTTAAAATGACGTATAAATAATCTGAATTATTTTTTGT
>CAYRIF010000046.1:0-17528 GCA_964424205.1 uncultured Roseivirgaceae bacterium
ACCTTTGCTTTTTTGATCACTTCACCATTGGTTAATGAAGTCGCCATTGGTTTATTTGTTGGTCTTTTTGGTGTAAAAATGACAGCCATTTATGTAGTTAGTGGTGTACTATTAGGAACTATTTCAGGTGTTATATTACAGAAATTAAAGTTAGAACGTTTTTTAACACCTTGGGTAAAACAAGTGTTAGAAAATGCACAAAAAGAGCAAGAGGCTTTTGTTGCCGAAAAACAAACTTTCAAACAACGCTTACCTATTATTTGGGATGAAGTACTCAATATATTAAAAGGCGTAATACCATACGTAATTGTAGGAATTGCCATTGGCGGATTAATGCACGGATATATTCCAGAAGGATTTTTTGAGCAATATATGAGTAAAGATAATTTATTTGCTGTGCCCATTGCAACCCTATTAGCCGTACCAATGTATTCAAATGCATCAGGAATTTTACCTGTTGTTCAAGTATTGGTAGCAAAAGGAATTCCGATTGGAACAGCCATTGCATTTATGATGGGAGTTGTAGGATTATCATTGCCTGAAGCAATGCTTTTAAAGAAAGTAATGACCTTTAAACTCATAGGAATTTTCTTTGGTGTGGTTACGCTTTGTATTATCTTTTCTGGATATTTATTTAATATTATTTTATGAAAGACATTATAAGCTCAGTTGAAAAACAACAGACCAATGAAATTACGGAGCATTTTATTTATGCAGAATTAGCTAAACTAGCTACCGATAAAAAAAATAAAGCAACACTTCAAGAAATTTCGGAACAAGAATTAGGTCATTATAATTTTTGGGGGAATATTACTAAAAAAGAAAGTAACCCTAATAACTGGCGGGTAAAAAAACATATCCTTTTGGCTAAGGTATTTGGATTGTCATTTTCACTTCGTTTAATGGAAATGGGAGAAGATGAAGCAAGTAAGTTTTATGCCTCCATTAAAGGGGAATATGATGGGGTAGCTCAAATTGAAGAAGATGAATTACTCCATGAACAAAAATTAATCTCTATTTTAAATGACAGTCGATTAAATTATGCAGGTTCTATTGTTTTAGGGTTAAATGATGCTTTGGTGGAATTTACAGGGACATTAGCTGGATTAACTTTTGCTTTCAACAACAATAAAATTGTGGGGGCAACAGGCTTAGTAATGGGATTAGCTGCTTCACTTTCTATGGCAGCATCTGGATATTTATCTTCTAAAGAAAATGAAGAAGTAAATGAAAATATCAATCCGATAACTGCTTCAGTTTATACAGGATTTTCTTATTTAATAACAGTAGCTTTTTTAGTTTCTCCCTATTTAATTCAAGACGACCCATATATTGCCTTAGGAGCAATGCTCTCCGTAACAGTTTTAATAATTGCAGGATATACTTATTACATTTCTGTTGCCAAAGCAATTTCTTTTAAAAGTAGATTTATGCAAATGGCAACTATTTCTTTAGGAGTAGCAGCTATTTCTTTTGCTATTGGATTGGTAATAAAACAAGTTTTTGGTGTAGAAGTTTAAAGAGTCAAACTAATATTTAAATTAATAAAAATTGGAAAATAAAAGAGAACTAAACGGAACCATTGAATTTTTAACTATAAAATGTTAACAAATGAAAATACTAATTTTAATAGTGCCCTTTTTTATCCTTTTTACTGCTTGCAACGAAGTTCAAAAAAATAAAGTAGAAATAGAAAAAAACGACAAATCATTTATTGCGAAAAAAGAGAGTCCTCTTAGCATCAAAGTGATTGATACTGATTTTTCAAAAGGCAGACTAACCTTAGAACACGACTTAAATTTAGACGATTTAGAAAAATTTCACGGACATTTATGTGATGGCCTAGTAGTTGGATTCTTGGGTATTAAAGAAGGACTTGATATACTTTATCCAAACAGTGTAATTGACCGAACAAATACACGAATAGTAAGTAAAAGTTCCCCCTGTTTAACAGATGTTGCTGTTTATATTACAGGTGGTCGTTATCAATTCAATTCTTTTTATGTCGATAATTCTATAGCCAATGGTTTTTACATTATTCAACGAAAAGATAACGGAAAAACGGTTGTGGTAAACTTAAATAAAGGTGTAAAACCAACAGAAATAAATGAACTCGGATCAAAAGCAGTTAAAGGAGAGTTACCTGCTTGTGATTTAGACAAACTTAAAAAAATGGAAGATGATTTTTCAAAAAAATTATTGTCATCCAACCCAAAAGACAATTTTACAATAACAGAAATTACTGATTTTGAATGGAAACCATTTTTGAAAAACGATTACACCAAAACCGATATCTTAAATAAGAATAAATCAAATTGTAATCAATAACGTTTAAATAAAAACAAATGAAATTAATTAATTTTTCAATCATTGCAGTAACAACTGTATTCCTTTTTTCGTGTAGAACACTAAAAAAAGCAGAAACTAAACATCATAATGAAAATACACATACTACACATTGGGGTTACAAAGGAGAGAATGACCCAGCACATTGGTCAAACATTAAAGATGATTATTTAGCCTGTTCAGGAAATTCACAATCGCCTATTAATATTGAAAAAAAATTGGCTAAAAAACATACTGGTAAAAATAATTTACAGTTAAATTACATGAAATCTATTCTTGATATTCTTAATAATGGACATACAGAAGAATTTGTAATTTCTAAAGGAAATAGTTTGGTGTTTAATAATAAAACCTATCAATTAAAACAATTTCATATGCATACACTAAGTGAACATACAGTAAATGGAGACCATTTTCCGTTAGAGATTCATTTTGTAAACAAAGCCGAAGATGGAACTTATGCTGTACTTAGTATATTATTGAAAGAAGGTAAAGAATCTTTATTTTTAGGAAAATATTTAGCAAAATTTCCCAAAACAAAAGGGGAGTATAAATCGAATGAGGTTATAGATATTAATAGTGTAATTCCAAATACAGAACATTATTATCACTACAAAGGCTCATTTACTACGCCTCCTTGTACCGAAGTTGTAGATTGGATTATTTTACAAGATAACCCAACGGCATCAAAAAAACAATTGACAATATTACATAATCTTATGCATGATAATTATAGACCAATACAAAAATTGAATGAACGCGTAATTAATTTTCAATAATTAAAATTAATAAATATGAAACAATTTGCAATTTTATCCATCACAGCACTTAGTTTGCTATTCGTTTCTTGCAAAAGTAAAACACAAGAAAATAAAGATTTTATAACAAATAAATCAGATCAAATAGAGGTGATAGATTTTTACGGTACACATAGATGTATTAGTTGCAAAGCAATTGAGGCGAATGCAAAATATACAGTTGAAACTTACTTTGCAAACGAACCAAAAGTAGTTTGTAGAACCGTAAATGTGGATAATGATAAAAACTATGAAATAGCAGAGCGTTTTGAAGCAACAGGAACAGCATTATTCCTATAATTGACAGTGCATTAATTTTTGACAACTCGTTTGGAAAACACGAATTAATTGCCCACAAAATAGCAACAAATGAAATTACAATCATGGATATTGATAAGTTTAACCAATTAAAGAAATTTTATGACAAAAAAAGATAAACTGAATTGTCCGAAATTTTAAATACTTCAGAGCTGAATGTTGAAAAAACCGACTATGATAATTGGACGGCGAAATTTGTTTTTTTACTGCGTATCTAAATTTAGATATCGGTACTTTTGTTAAGGTAGGAGAGAAACAAAGAAAAACCGATTGCTATTAAAAGTCTTGGGAGAAGAGCCATGTCTTTATTTAGATATGAACCTGATGGAATCAGAAAATTAATTTGTGATATTAAAACCTCTCACCATCAAATATTTAGTAAAATTGAACAAATAATCGAGAATTTGACCATCAGGACTTTATTTGTTAATTTAAACTGATTTTTTTCGTGTACTATGCTTAGATATAAAAAACCAGGACTCTGATGCAAAATGAAAAATAAAAATATCAGTACATATCATAGATTATCTATTTTTGACGGACTTGAAATGTTACATGCAAAAGAACATACTTTAAATTTTCCCAATCACACGCACAATACATTTAATATTGCTTTAATTTTAAATAATACATTTAACACAAAACTTTCCAATAAATTTTTGAAAGCACCTATTGGAACTCTTGCAATCACAAACCCTAATGAAATTCACGCAACTCCTTGTGATACGTTAAAAGGCAATTCATTCTTTACTTATTACATTTCACCAGAAGTATTGAAAAAAATTAATAAAGGAAAATCTGTTTTTTTTGAAAATAGAACAATTTATGATTTAGGAATTTTTAATGAACTGTTATTTTTATCATCTAATTTTAATGCAAAGCAATTTGAAAATAGACTTTATACTATTTTAACCTTATTAGTTAATAAGTATGGGACAAATGAAATATTTAAAGACAGAACGTTAAATGTTTTTCGGAAATTTATAAATGAAATTGATGATTTTGAAAAATTTTCATTAGACAGAATTTCAAATCAATTTGGGCTAAACAAATACAAATTTTTAAGATTATTTAAGCAAGAAACGGGTTTGACACCAAATAATTACTTATTGCTAAAAAAAATTGAAAAAAGTAAAATTTTAATCACTGAGCATAAACCTATTTTTGATATTACAATAGATTTAGGTTTTTATGACCCATCTCATTTTTACAAAAATTTTAAACGATTTACAGGAGTTACACCAATAGAATATCAAAACGCCATAAAGTAGTGCAATATTTTACAATACCTCAATTATACATAAGCATTACATTTGTACTTATGAAACAATCCATATATATATTATTTTTTAGTTTATACTGTATCACAGGATATACTCAAAATGTTAAACAGATAAAAATTAACAAGAATTATTCAGATTTCACTATCCAACGAAAACAAACGATGCAATTCTCTTTTAAATTAAAAAAAGATGAATACTATGCTATTAATGTATTTCAAAAAGGAATTGACGTTGAATTGTATCTTAAAAACTCGAACCAAAAAGTATTAAAACATCAAGATAGCCCAAATGGAAAAAATGGTATTGAAAAAATAATCTTTTCTCCAGAGAAAACATCACAACTTATATTATTAATTAAGCCATTTGATGAACCTGGAAACAGTCAAGCAGGTGATTTTTCTATTCATATTAAAAACATTCCTAAAAAGCTTAAAAAAATAAATAAAAAGGATTTAATTGAAGATTTAAATGTACTACAAAACATTTATTTAGAAACAAAAGTTGGATTATGGTACAAATCATTGACGCAATTGGATAGTATTTTTAACCTGCAAAAAAGCAAAATAAAAAAGAATATGACCTCTGTGGATTTTTATAAAATATTAGCACCAATTACAGCATTTACAAATGAAGGACACTGCAATATTAAATATTCCGAAGAAGCCAACATCCAAAAAAAACGATTTGGTAAATACTTACCTTTTGTTTTCAAAATATTTGAAGATAAGGTGTATTTATTAAATGATGTTGAACAATTCCAAACAAAAGGCTTGCGAGTTTTAAAAATTAATAATCACAGTATTGATACAATTCTAAATCAATTTTTAAATATAGAACCTTCTGATGGTTATAATATTACAAGTAAATATAAGTGGATTGAAAGTGCTTTCTCTAAATATTATCTTACTTATTTTGAATTTAATCCTAAAAACTTTGAATTAGAACTTCTAAATACTGACACAAAACAACATATAAAATATAAAGACATTCCATCATATGATTATAAAAAATTTGGTGTACTCCTTAACAAATTGAAAAGTGAACTACCTAACTTACATTTTAAAAACGCAACCGAATTTAAAATTGATAGCATCTCAAAAACAGCCATGTTAACCGTAAATTCTTTCAGTATTGACGATTACAAAAACGGAAGAAATGGTTTTAAAAAAATATTAAAGGATGTTTTCCTGAAAATACAAAATCAACATATAGATAATTTAGTTATTGATATTCGCAAAAATGAAGGAGGTGCTCAAGGAATGGAAGATTATCTACTTTCTTATTTAATAAATAAACCTTACAAGAAGTATAAATATGTAGAAATCCCATCATTTACCTTTTCCTTTTTACAATTTACGGATTATAAAAATGAAGCGGATATATTAAAAAATGAATTGTTAAAAGATTTTTATAGAGAAAATGATGGTCGTATCATCAACAAAAAAGATCACTATTTAGGAGCAAAACCTAAAAAAAACAACTTTAAAGGGAATGTATATATTCTTATTGGAGGGTTAACTTTTTCAGGTGGCTCTGAATTTGCAGCATTGGCAAAAATTCACACAAATGCAATATTTATTGGCGAAGAAACTGGAGGTGGATTTTATGGTAACACAAGTGGTGACTTCATTAGTTTTGAATTGCCAAATTCTCATATAAAAGGAAGAGTACCTATGTGTAAATTTGTCCTTGAAACCAATAAGACCAAAGTGCCTTTTGGAAGTGGTTTGTTGCCAGATTATACCATCAAAGAAACTTTTCAAGACTTCATAAAAAGAATTGATGCACCATTAGAACATGCTATTAAATTAATAAAAATGTAATGAGAACGCTGTACAACAACTAAGCATTCGGCTTGCCGGTAGGCAAAAGCTGAATGCTCATCTAGTGTAAGTTCAATGTCGTTAAGTTAAGGTTTTTTTGTTCATTCTCGGTAAGGTAGTTCATTTTCATACCATATAAATTTCGGTTTGTGAAGACACAAACCAAGGAGCTTTGGGAATTTATATCCTTAACTTAACGACATTGCGTGCAAGTTTGCAACTTGTACCTCTATTGCAAAATTCCATCTATCGCAAATAATTAATTACAAGAAAATCATACCTTTGTTACTAGAGAAATGACTGATATGCTTACTTTCAGTCGCGGTAAACATCACCATTAGTTTCAGTAAGACCATTAAAAAACAAAACCTACGTGGAAAATAGAAGTGAGGAAATAAAAATTGAACTTCCTAATAACAAATGGATTGCTGCTACTATTTTTTATCCACCAAATTCGGAAATAAATGGTGCCATTATGATTGCTCCTGCAACAGGCATCAAGAGAAGGTTTTATGCCTCTTTTGCCAATTATCTTGCAGACAATGGATTCGGCGTAATTACTTATGATAATCAAGGCATTGGGGATTCATTAGTCGGTAGGTTAAAGCAGTCTAAAATAACATTGCAAGATTGGGGAGAGGAAGACATGCCTGCGGTGTTAACTGCTTTACAAGAATATTTTCCGCAGGTTAAATACCACTTAATTGGTCATAGCGCCGGTGGTCAGCAAGTGGGGTTGATGCACAACTGGAGTGAATTAACATCCGTATTTAATGTTGCCTGCTCCTCAGGGAGAATCAAGAATATGAAATTTCCATATTTATTAAAAGCTCGTTTTTTTATGGATGTTTTCATTCCTTTGCATAACGCACTATTTGGTTACACCAAAGCACAATGGTTAGGCATGGGGGAGCCGCTACCCAGGAAAGTAGCAGCACAATGGAGAACATGGTGCAATGGCAAAGGCTATGTTAAAACTGCTTTTGGCAAGACTATTCATATGCATTGGTATGATGATGTTAATTTACCTTCCATTTGGTTAAATGCCGATGATGATGATATTGCCATTGATGAAAATGTGAATGATATGATTGACGTTTTTACACAAATAAAAGTAGAAAGACTGAAATTAGACCCTGCCGAATATGGACTAAAAGAAATTGGGCACATGAAGTTTTTTAGCAGAAAAAATAAAGTACTTTGGTCGCTAGCAATTGACTGGCTAAAGAAAACTAAATAGTAAAACTTAACACTTATGAACTTAACAATATGGATGTCATATGTTGGCACCGTGCTAATCTTAACACTCACACCTGGGCCTAGTGTTTTATTAGCCACCTCTAATAGTATGAAATTTGGTGCTAAAAAAACGATAGGAACGATTTTGGGAGATTTATCAGCCAATTTACTTCAAATTATCCTTGCTTCTGCAGGACTTGCCTCTATCGTTGTTGCTTCGGGTGAGATTTTTCAATTGATTAAGTGGTCTGGCGTTCTATATTTGATATATCTCGGCGTTCGGAGTATCCTTGCCACCCCAAAGGTTTTAATTACGCAAAAAAGATTGGCTCACAGCGGTTTTTTCAGTTTATATTCTCAGGGGTTTCTCATGTCAGCGGCAAATCCGAAAGCCATTGTATTCTTCGCTGCTTTATTTCCATTATTCATCAATGAACATCAACCTTTTCTTCCCCAAGTAATTATTCTAACCGTCACATTTCTTATGTTGGACGGGCTTTCATTATTCTTCTATTCGTACTTTGCGACTCAGCTCAAAGATTATTTGGAGAACCAAGAGAAAGTTCACTTACAAAACAAAATTGTCGGAACGCTTTTGATATTAAGCGGGCTGATGCTTTCTTTGGTTAGACGTACGGGTAGGTAAGAAAACTATATTTTCCAATCGCCCTGAACAAAAATAAAACTTCCGCTGTTTCCAATTAGCTTCCTTATATTTGTTTACCAATAATTATTAACCCCATGAAACATATACTTCATATTCTATTAACGATAGCTACGTTAAGCATCTTTAGTGCATGCCATACCACAAAAGAGAAAGAAGCCGCCATACTACAAGCAGGCACTTGGCGAGGCGTAATCACCATGCAAGGAATGGGATTGCCTTTTAATTTTATTGTCAAAAAAGACAGTAGTAATTATAAAATAACGCTTGTCAACAGTATAGAAAAAATCGAGTTGGATGAAGTAGTGGTAAAAAATGATTCTGTGTTTATTACACTGCATATTTTTGACATAGACATCGAGGCGAAAATAAATGGCAATAAATTAGAAGGCATCTATCGGAAAAACTATTTAGACGATTATGAACTGCCTTTTACGGCTACCTTTGATGATAAATATATGCACACAGAAAATCCCGACCCAGAAAATTCAAAATTTGATGGAAAGTGGCAAGTGCAATTCACAGAACCTGATGGAAAAACCTATCCATCCATAGGAATATTCAATACAAATGAAGAAAAGTCGAAAGGCACTTTTTTAACACTCCTTGGGGACTACCGATACTTGGAGGGATTTACTAATGGAAATGACATGCTCCTCAGTACTTTTGACGGAAATCATGCATTTATTTTCAAAGCTAAACTAATAAACGACAGTACCTTGACGGGTGATTTCTGGTCAGGAAAATCATGGCACGAAACATGGACTGCTACCAAAAACCCAAAAGCAGCACTTCCGTCCTATTTAGAAACAACCTATTTAAAAGAAGGATATGAAAAAGTAGATTTCTCTTTTCCAGATCTGGAAGGCAATCTAGTTTCTCCGACTGATAAGAAATACGAAAACAAAGTAGTATTACTGCAAATTTTTGGCACTTGGTGTCCCAACTGCATGGATGAAACAAAATTCTATGCAGACTGGTATTCAAAAAACAAAGACCGCGGTGTGGAAATTATTGCACTTGCCTATGAACAAAAAGACGACTTTGGCTATGCCAAATCAAGGGTGACAAAAATGAAAGAACGCTATCAAGCTAATTATGACTTTGTGATTGCTGGCACTTCCAATAAAGAAGCCGCCTCAAAATCATTGCCCATGCTTAATGAAATAATCTCCTTCCCCACCTCCATTTTTATTGATAGAAAGGGTAACGTCAGAAGAATCCATACCGGCTTTACTGGCCCCGCCACTGGCGTTTATTATGAGCAATTTGTTGAGGATTTTAATGACTTTATGGATGAACTTTTAGCGGAAACTAGTAACTAATAAATTATTTTACTATCATTGTGATTGGATGGTAAAATAATTTGCTTTTTCTTTAATAAATACAATTTTATATTTTAAAAAAAACATTTTTTATTCCACTCAGCTACCAATCTTGATAATTGGTCGAAAATAATAACAATTACCTTAATTAATATTTATATTTGATTTTTGGCATTCAGAACACTATTGGAAAGAGCCTCCTGAAGATATATTTAATAACTTTATACATTCTACTAAGATGTCATTATTAGATAAGTGCTATTTATATAATTATCCCGATACGCTAAAAGAAAAGGGAATTTATCCATATTTCAAGTCCGTGGAAGACAGCGAAGGCTCAGTAGTACAAATGGGTGGTAAAAAAATAATTATGGCTGGTTCAAATAATTATTTGGGACTGTCATACCACCCTTTAGTAAAAGAGGCTTCCATAAAGGCCATAGAAAAATATGGCACGTCATGCTCGGGATCACGTTTTATGACAGGCACCACAGATTTACATGAAGAGATGGAGGAGAAAATTGCCCGTTTCATGGGTAAAGAGGCTGCCTTACTTTTTTCTTCAGGATTTCAAACTGCTCAAGGTATCATATATCCTATGGTAAGCAGAGGAGATGTAATCCTTTCGGATAGAGACAATCACGCGAGTATTGTTGTTGGAAACTCCATGACCGCTTCGCTCAATATACCAACCATACGATATCATCATAATAATATGGAAGACTTGGAAAGAAAACTTGAGAAACTTCCACTAGCGCAAAATAAACTCATTGTAACTGACGGGGTATTTAGCACACTAGGAACAGTAACTAGCTTAGATGAGATTACAAAACTTGCCAAGACATACAATGCCAATGTAATCGTAGATGATGCGCATGGATTTGGTGTTATCGGGAATGGCGGCAAAGGTACCGCACACAGTTTTGGAGTACAAGATGATGTCGACCTCATCATGTCTCCGTTAAGTAAATCATTGGCTTCTGTTGGGGGTTTTGTAGTTGGAGAAGAGCGGGTGATTAACTACCTTAAACACAAATCACCAGCACTCATGTTCAGTACCTCACCAGCACCAGCATCTGTTGCTGCTGCATTGGCGGCGTTAGCCGTTTTGAAAGAAAATCCAATGCTACCAAAACACGTCACTAATAATGCCAACAAAGTAAGAGAAGGTTTGAAACAAGCAGGGTTCACCGTAATTGACGGCGCATCTGCTATCGTTCCAGTTATCATAGGCGACAATGATACAACTTTTAAATTCTGGAAAGCGCTGTATGAGAAAAACATATTTGTCAATGCTTTTGTTTCCCCAGGGGTATCTGAAGGGCTACAAATGTTACGTTTGAGTTTTATGGCAACGCATAATGATGATCATCTGGACTATATTATAGATATTTTTATAAAGGTCGGAAAGAAATTAGGATTGATTAGTGCAGCAACTACTGATGCTTCTCAGGTAAAAGTAGCGCTTGACTTTCCTTTAGAATTTGGGAGGAAGAAGTTGGCTTAGAATAGATTCTCCTAATCTAGAGATGATGCCCTATTTTTTCTTTACCGACAGAAACGTTATTTTGAAGTAATAATGGGTCTTTTCCTTAATCTATCTTTGAAAAGATACGAAATAACAAATATTATCTAAATATTTATCAGATTTAGACTTTATTTGAGATAAGCTTATGCAAATATCATATTGAAAATTTATATAATGATTTCAAAATCCAAGGTAAAAATATCAATATCATTTTTATTTGCTTTTACTCTTTTATTCTCATACGTCAATTGGTATGGGGTGAAGTTAACACCTGATTCATATTATTATATAAATGCTTCCAACTCATTTACCATAGAGTATTTACTAAATACATACATTCATTGGCCTCCTTTATTTCCTTTAGCACTAAGTATTTGTAAAGAACATACACAAGAGTGGACTTTGCTCTTGAATTTTTTTGCACTCTTTTTTTCAATAGTCATTTGGTTTTATTTGGGGAGAAAATGGATAACTAAGGACAACCGCTATCTCCTCTACACCTTTACAATAGTCTTCTGCACACCAATTTTTGCGGTGTCACATTTTGTTTGGTCAGAAGCATTATTTATTTTGCTATATTCATTTTTCATACTAGCCATGTATAAAATTGTTTATAGTAATAACAACACCTGGACCTATACTCTTATTTTATCAGGAATACTTCTATGTTACCAAAGACATGTAGGAATTGTGATGATTGGCGGATTCATTTTTGGTGTTATACTTAGCAATCAAATTAGAAAAAAACTGTTGCTGACATTGCTAATAACATTATCTTTAGGATCTTCATGGCTATTTATTCAAATAATTAATGGAGATAACATCCAAGTTCAGGAGGTAATTCCTTTTTTAGATTTATGGAGAAATTTTGTTTTAATATCTGGTGAAATTACAAACTGGTTTTTGCCTTTTTTTCATTTTAAAGTTATTTCAATAATTATTTTTATTCTTCTTCTGTTCTTCATATTTCGTTATAAAAGTAAGCTCAACAACAAGTTGAATTATGTAAACATTATGATTTTCAATATAATAGTATACCTCGCTTTTTTTACTGTTGTCCCAGCTAGTCCAGATGATATCTCCAGATTCCTATCAATTCTGTATTACCCCATTATTTTCGTATTATTTGTCATCTTTCCAAATGATTTACATAGCCTGAATAAATATAAAAACATAGTATACATTGTACTTGTACTATTCATTGTTTACAAAGTAGTAAGAGTGATAAAGAATACTATAATTTGGCACTCGGTATAATAAACTATTTGTTATTTTTATGATAAACATGAAAGCATATTTGATAATTCTTGTATCCTTGGTAGCTTTTTTCACTACTTGTAAAACACCAGACAAACAAAAAAGTGCTGATACCTTACTAAAAGATTCCGTCGTGTCTGCTTCTATTGATTCGGCAATAACACAACCTGTTGCAATCCAAAATATCATTGATTATGATAGCACACGATGGAGTGACCTTTCTTATATCAATAGGAACATCATCGTAGACATGAAATATGCCACGACAGATAATTTTGTCAAAGAAAAAATGTATGAATGCAGTCGTTGTTTTCTACGCCCAGAGGTTGCCCACGCTATTTCAAACATTCAAACAGCGCTAGAATCGCAAGGATTGGGTTTGAAAATGCTAGATTGTTTTCGCCCAAGACCGATACAATGGAAATTATGGAATAAAGTTCCTGATCCTCGCTTTGTGGCTGACCCTAGGAAAGGTTCGATGCACAACAGGGGTGTGGCAGTAGATTTAACTTTAGTTGACCGCAATGGGAAAGAATTGAATATGGGTACACCTTATGATTTCTTTGGACCGGAGGCATATTCTGGATATCAGCACTTGCCAGATAGCATTCTCGAAAGGCGTAAATTATTACGTAACATAATGACAGCCCATGGGTTCAAAGGTATTACCACAGAGTGGTGGCATTTCTCTTGGTCAGGTACACATCATGTACTTTCAGATATGATCTGGCAATGTGAATAGTTTTATTCTAGCGCAACAAATATACCTTACCATAACCATTTGATGGTTTGTCAGCCTTGCTTTTTCGGTGTATTAATGTAGGAGATTCCCCTTCAATTATCACCCGATATAAATAGATTCCATTTGCCAATTGACTTCCCGACCCATTTTTACCATCCCAGACAAAACTGGAAGTATTGTTACCCACATGAATTTTACCCGTTTCGGCATGTGTGATTTCTCTCACAACCTCGCCAGTTACAGTCAAAATTTGGATTTTAATACGTTCAGGAATTTCACTGCCTGTCAGCGTGAAAACAAATCTTGTACTCGATGAAAATGGATTAGGATAGGGGTAAAAATTGGTAATTGATGGCTCATTAATTACCTCAAAATTAATAATGTATGGCGCTAAACCCGCCTTATTACCGCTTGCATCGGTCACTTGGGCTTTTAGAGCATATATTCCATCCTCCAGTTTGTTTGGTTTATACGCCACGCTAAAATCCGAGTTTTCAGTAGCAGGGTACCATTGGACATTGGAGTCCGAAAAATTTATTCTTTGAAAATAGCACTGATTACACCCATCATCTCCTTCGCAATCAACACAAGGGTAGCCAAAAAAGATTTCCACGCCTACAGTATCACGCTTAAGTAAGAACTTATTATTATCTTTCATCACAACGGCAATCAAAGGAGATGCTGATACAATATCACCATCCATAATATTCACCCCATCAAAGGTCACATCCATGATAGGGTTAACATCATCAGCACCCACATCTATTGCATTGGGTATATCTATGATATTGTTATTATAACCCTGTTCTGGTAAAATTCTTGGGTTAGCAAATACATTTAGGTTATTCTTTCCAGACAACTCAAAAGTACTTATTGGGGTAAAAAAGGCTGTTTTCTCTCCTGCCAATAATTTTTTTATTTTTAAACTCTTGTCCTGCGTGACCCCCTTATTTTTATTAAAAATACTATATTCAACGTTTATAGAATCGGTGAAATTTTTGGTGGAAATATTTTCAAAAATAAATTCAGGGTTAAAAAACGCACCTATTTCCGTTTCTCTTTTTTCAAAATCTACAATTGTTTTATCAGTCATGTAAATCACCCCCTCTGGAACCTGCTCAAAATATACCTGCCATTTCTTAATTTGAGCAGGTGTCAAATTCACCTCATCCTTCAGCTTCAATACTAGTTTTAAGTTTGGATACTGCGAGGCGCTCACAGTTGATAAATCAACCTCTTTTGCTGTTACATCTGAAAATAAAATTGTTTCCTGTCCAGCCAATGTTACGCCATAAATATCAAACGAGGCTTCATCGGTTTGAGGAAGTTCTGAGATGTTAACTTCATTGACAAACTTATCCCAAGATGCTGCAGGCCCAATCAAAGTTGAAGTAATTGTTCCGCTTTTATATTTAGTAGGCAAAGAATCAATCAAATTAATCTCCTGCTCTGTCTTAGGGTTGCTTGTAGCTGTCACTATAAGTGCCGACCCTACAGCCGCTCCTTTCCGCCCAAGAATAATCAATGGCTCACCAGTACTCAATGATGATACAACCGATGCATCTACACCAATTTCTGTCATTTTAGCAATGGTAGAAGCTGGGAAAGAACTATAATTTACTTGACCAATTGAGTACATCAATACAAAATCATTTTCCTTTAATCCATCAATATGCTTTTCAATATACAGCTTTGTAGTAATATCAGACCCTACAAAATTATTTATTGCTTGTGGTACTAGTCCACACCTTCTCACATCTAATACATCCCAAACTCCAATTTTTACAATGGCATATGGAATTCCGGAAGCATTATCAAAAGCAAGCATATTTATCGAGTTATCTCTACAAACTCTACCAGGACCATCTATTATCAGCGGCTGACCTTTTATATTTACTTTTATTTTCAAGGGAGTAATGCCCCCATAATCGTCACCATAAGTAGTTACTTCCAATGATGTCGGTGTGTCAACAAACTGCCACTTCTTTTTCACTTCATTCATCTCAACACCCTCCAAGCGTGAATCCGCGTATTGCGTAATTCTAGATTGAGACCATCCTTCCGAACCATTCTTTATAAAGGTGAAAGAGCTATTAGTCCATAAATTATCCTCATCTGGTAAGGGTACGGCATATTTACTTCGCCAGAAATAAACTACAGTATCATTTCCTACGAGATTATCTAATAAATTTGTCTCCCAGCTAGCCAGAATTCTGGCTGTGATGGTGTTATGTTTTTTATACGGGCTGTCAAATGTACTCACAGTATCAACTTCAATAATAAATTCCCGTTCTTCAGCAAAAGGGTCGGTTGCTTGTATCACAAACCTTACTGGCTGTTTATTAACAATACTATAATTAGCAGGCACCAAATTTTGCGTGCCTTTTAAGGGAATAAAAAAATCAACCAATACTATATTATTTTGCTCATCCAATTCCTCAATATCATTTGCATAGTCAATACTAATTTCAAAAGCATTGCTGCCAAATGCGTTTCCTCCCATCTCAACATCAAAGTACAAGGTATCACTATAAAGTACAGCTTGATACGTTTTAGGAGCATTGATTTGTACATGACCATTACCTAACGTACGTTTAATCTGCACCCTTAATGAGTCATTACTTGCTTTACCATAGTTTTTAACAATAATACCTATTCTCAGCATCTCATCTAGCGCATTCACTTCACCACCACCTACAGAGGTGAAAAATATACTTTCCGGTTTTATTGCATAGTCAGGTTTAGATGCGGGAAAAAAACGATAGGCGGGATCTCCCTGTACTACAACTTGCTGCACCTGATTGATATTTTTAATATCCGTACCAAATGCATTTAAAAACCTAGCGTAAGTCTCCTTTAGTATTAATCCTATCGGTTGATGAATAAAAGCTGAATCAGCAAATGCAGTCTTATAAAACATCTCGGAGAAGTTTTTTAGCCTATCAGAATAACCATTTGTTGTATGCGCCATAAATCCTAATGCCCCTTTATCAGGAGTTATAACCCAGTCTTCGCCAAATGTATATTGCAATGTAAAAACATTTCCTGCATCGCACCCATTAACCATGATAAATGGATATTTACCTTTATTTTCATACCCCAGAGTAGGATCCGATGCATTACCAATTTCTATATCGGAAAAAACAGCTGCGGAATGTCCAAAGAATGTTATCATTGAAATTCCTTCATTTACCAAACTGGTAATATCCAGAAATTGCACAGTACTACTTGAAGTTTTATTTAATGTATTAACTTTTGCTCCTAAATACCTACCCTCCGCAATTTCTTTCAGCTCGTCGACATTTTTTGCAAAACTCGTCAACTCAGATACCGTTTTCCCCCCACTTAAATGAACCATTCTTTTTCTCCACAACCCATTAATAGGTGACGATTCAGCTTCTTTAATTTTATTCAAATAAGCAGCAACATGCGCTGGATTTTGAGCATTCAATCTACCTATTGGAACAGGAGGCTGATGCATAGTCCCCTTTAAACCAGCAATAAAAGCAATATCAGAGCCCGGGGTTCCTGCTGCAGGAACTAAACTTTTTGTATCAAACAATTCTGGGGTGACACTATAGTATTTCCCTCCAGAATAAGTTTCAACCGAAAGCCCTTTTCCTATTAGGAATATATATTTCAAATCATCATTCTGCAGCATAAAATCAGCAAACCGACGTATCGCCAATGGAGTGGATTCACCAAATGAAAATTGATTATACAATTGATCCATTTCAACCACCAGTGGTGAAAAACTTCCTCCTGCTTCGGATGCTCTATACGCCGCATATGCAGCAACCGGATCAGCGTAACCGCCACTTGGTTTCATTAATCTTTTATTTGAAATAATTAAATAATCATGTGCAGCTGGCGTAATCTGTGTAAAATTTATTTCCTTGGCAATGGGCGTCATTGCACTGCCATCTGTCACCAATAATTTTCTTCCAGAAATAGTCTGATCAACCATTGCGTTGATTGCACTCCCATTATTGTTAAAACCGATTCTTCGTACATTATCCGCATCATTAACATCATAAATAGCCGGAGTAGCCGGAGCATTACTGAATATAATATAAGATTTATTTGAGGGGTTAGCCTTAATATTCACCCATTTTAACACCTCCCCCTGCATGTCAAAGCCTTGCGGATAGGTCACCTTTATATACGATACAGCAATATTATTGGCAGTCCCATTATCTAACGCAG
>CAYRIF010000047.1:0-17511 GCA_964424205.1 uncultured Roseivirgaceae bacterium
TGGTCCAATAGACCTTGCATGCATCTTATCATCCACTAAGTGACCTAATTTCAACATGTAAATAATTCCAACTGTTACCGGCTGGTCAAATTTCTCACCTGTGAAACCATCGTAAAGATAGGTTCTGCCAAATGGCGGCAGTTTAGCTTCTTTCAATTGTGCCTCTATTTGATCCACAGATGCACCATCGAAAATTGGCGTTGCATATTTTCTATCCAATTTCTCTCCAGCCCAAGCCAAAACTGTTTCATACAGTTGCCCCAAGTTCATCCTAGAAGGCACTCCTAGTGGATTCAGTACAATGTCAACAGGTGTGCCGTCTTCTAAGAATGGCATGTCTTCCTCTCTTACAATTTTTGCAACCACACCTTTGTTACCATGACGACCTGCCATTTTATCACCTACTTTTAGTTTACGTTTTTTGGCAATATAAACTTTTGCAAGCTGAACAATTCCTGTTGGCAATTCATCACCAACCTCAAGGGTAAACCTTTCTTTTTTGAATTTGCCTGTGATTTCATATCGTTTCTGCTTGTAATTTCTAATCAATTGGGATATTAGTTCGTTGGTCTTATCATCTTCCACCCAGTCCCCTAATACTAAATCACCAATAAAGTTAACCTCTTCAGGCACGTTGTAATTACTCTCATCTCTGTAAATATTATTTTCAGGGAAAAGATTTGACTCAATGTTTGAAGCAGAAAATTTCACTCCCTTTTTCAACACCACATCGCCGTACTTATGTTTTACCCCTTTGCTTACTTTTTTATCAAGTATTGTCGCCAGTTTAGAAATGATAATTTCTCTCAAAGCAATCAAATCGCTTGCATACTTAGTTTTTAATAATAGCACTTCTTTCTTAGCCCTCGCTCTAAGTTCTTTGTCTTTCTTAGGTCGTGAAAATAATTTTGTATCAATCACAACTCCATTCAAGGAAGGTTTAGCTTTCAATGAGGCATCTTTTACATCACCCGCTTTATCTCCAAAGATTGCTCTCAATAATTTTTCTTCAGGAGTTGGATCAGTCTCGCCTTTTGGCGTGATTTTACCAATCAAAATGTCTCCTTCTTTTATCTCAGCACCTACTCTTATAATTCCGTGCTCATCAAGGTTTTTAACAGCCTCTTCACTCACATTCGGAATTTCAGAAGTTAATTCTTCTTCCCCACGTTTAGTATCTCTTACTTCCAGGCTAAACTCATCAATATGGATTGAAGTGAAAATGTCATTTCTTACTACCCTTTCAGAAATTACAATCGCATCTTCAAAATTGTATCCTTGCCAAGGCATAAATGCTACTTTCATGTTTCTGCCCAATGCCAACTCACCATCTTGCGTAGCAAATCCTTCGCAAAGCGGTTGTCCTGCTGAAACCTTTTCACCTAAGGCAACAATTGGTTTCAAGTTCACACATGTATCTTGGTTAGTTCTCCTGAATTTTATTAAATCGTACGTTTTAAATTCATCATTAAAACTTACAATTCTTTGATCATCACTAAGGTTATATTTAATTGTAATCTTAGTGGCGTCCACATAATCTACAACACCTGAACCTTCTGCCAAAACCAATGACCTAGAATCCAATGCCACTCGTTTCTCTAATCCTGTGCCTACTATTGGCGCTTCAGGACGTAACAATGGCACCGCTTGACGTTGCATGTTTGATCCCATCAACGCCCTGTTCGCATCATCATGCTCTAAGAAAGGAATCATTGACGCGGCAACAGATACAATCTGATTAGGAGCCACATCCATAAAAGACACTTCCTCTGGTGCTACGATAGGGAAATCACCCTCAAATCGTGCTTTAATTTTATCGTTCAAGTAGACTCCTTTATCCGATAAAGGCGCATTTGCCTGCGCAATATTATGCGTATCTTCCTCTTCCGCCGTTAGGTACACGACATTACCCGTCATTTCTACTTTACCCTTATTCACCTTACGATAAGGAGTCTCAATGAATCCCATACCGTTCACTCTAGCATGTACACTCAATGAAGAAATCAAACCAATGTTAGGTCCTTCAGGTGTTTCAATCGTACAAAGTCTTCCATAATGTGTGTAATGCACATCCCTTACCTCAAAACCAGCTCTTTCTCTAGACAGTCCACCAGGTCCAAGTGCAGACATACGCCTTTTATGTGTAACCTCAGCCAATGGATTCGTTTGGTCCATAAATTGAGATAATTGGTTTGTTCCGAAGAACGAGTTGATAACCGATGATAATGTTCTGGCATTAATCAAATCAACAGGTTTGAAATCTTCATTATCACGCACATTCATTCTTTCTTTGATGGTTCTAGCCATTCTAGAAAGTCCAACACCAAATTGGTTATATAACTGCTCACCCACTGTTCTCACCCTTCTGTTACTCAAGTGATCGATATCATCTACCACTGCTTTTGAGTTACTCAACCCAATCAAATATTTTACGATGGAAATAATATCGTCTTTGGTCAGTACCCTGGTCTCAAAACCTGTGTCACTCCCTAATTTTTTGTTGATTCTATACCTGCCTACTTCGCCAAGATCATAACGTCTATCACTAAAGAATAGGTTGTTAATGATGTCTCTTGCTGTCTGCTCATCTGGTGCTTCTGTATTTCTTAATTGTCTATAGATTTGTTCAACCGCTTCTTTCTCAGAGTTTGAATTATCTTTCTGCAGTGTATTATAAACAATGGTGAAATCTGCAATGTTAATATCTTGCCTATGAACAATCACAGATTTAACATTTGCTTCAAGAATCAAATCAATGTCTTCTTGTGTTAGTTCAGAATCTCTTTCTAAAAGCACTTCATGCCTATCGATAGAAACCACCTCTCCTGTATCCTCATCCACAAAATCTTCAGTCCAAGTACGAAGAACCCTTGCTGCTAGGTTTCTTCCAATGGCTTTTTTCAAGTCTTTTTTAGTTCCTTGGATTTCTTCTGACAATCCGAATAAATCCAAAATGTCTTTATCTGTACCGTAACCAATCGCTCTTAACAATGTAGTTACTGGAAATTTCTTTTTTCTATCGATGTAAGCATACATTATATTATTTACATCGGTAGCAAACTCAATCCAAGAACCCCTAAAAGGTATAATTCTAGCTGAATAAAGCTTGGTTCCGTTGGTATGCTTGCTTTGCGCAAAAAATACACCCGGCGATCTGTGCAATTGGGAAACGATTACCCGTTCTGCACCATTGATTACAAATGAGCCTTTTTTTGTCATGTATGGGATGTTTCCCAAAAACACTTCTTGCTCAATTGTCTCAAACTCTTCGTGATCTTCATCATTACACAAGAGTCTCAACTTTGCTTTCAAAGGCACTGAATAGGTAAGTCCCCTGTCTATACATTCGTCCACCGAATATTTAGGAGGGTCGACCATATAGTCAATAAACTCTAAAACAAAATTTTCTCGTGAATCCGAGATTGGAAAATTTTCAGAAAAAACTTTAAAAATCCCTTCTTGCGTTCTTTTTTGCGCTGGGGTTTCTAATTGGAAAAAGTCTTTAAATGATTGTAATTGAATATCAAGGAAATCAGGATAATCTTTTACCCTCTTGATATTAGCGAAACTGATTCTTTCAGATTTATTTTTTTTAGCCAAAGCCCTACTATTTAAGTTGTAATCTTTTACCGACGAATTTTAGAAAACGCTCTTGAAATTTTTATTAAAAAAACTTACTGAACGTAAAATGCATACAAACAGGAAAAGACCCCTATCCCAATTGCTTGGGATGGGGTCTATTATTGTTAGCCGTTTATAGTATAAACGACCAAGTCTTATTTAAGCTCTACTTCAGCTCCTGCCTCTTCTAATTGCTTTTTAAGTGCTTCAGCCTCATCTTTAGCAACACCTTCTTTGATTGCTTTTGGTGCAGCATCAACAAGTTCTTTCGCATCTTTCAATCCTAGACCTGTCAATTCTTTTACCAATTTAACGATTGCCAATTTAGCACCACCCGGAGATTTCAAGACAACATCAAATTCTGATTTTTCTTCAGCGTCATCTCCACCACCACCGCCAGCTACCATTACTGGTGCTGCAGCTGCTGCAGGCTCAATTCCGTGAGTCTCTTTCAAGTACTCAGCTAATTCGTTTACTTCTTTTACGGTTAATCCTACTAGTTCATCACCTAGCTTATTTACGTCTGCCATTTTATTATTAGTTTATTGTGTTCTTAATTAATTTTCTCTTTCTGATAAGGTTTTAACAAGCCCAGCAAGCGTGTTCTTTCCACTTTGAAGCGCAGAAATAACGTTTTTGGCTGGAGATTGTAGCAATCCAATGATTTCACCAATAAGTTCATCTTTAGATTTAAGGTCACTTAACATATTTAAGTGCTCTTCTCCGATGTAAACATCAGCATCTACAGCTGCCGCTTTTAATAATGGTTTTTCACTCGCTTGCTTCTTTCTAAAATCTTTAATCACTTTTGCAGGAGTATTTGCTGCTTCTTCTGAAAAGATGATTCCTGAAAAACCTTTCAAGACGTCCTCTAATTCTGAATAATCATGCGCTACATTTTCAAGTGCCTTTTTGATTAAAGTGTTTTTATACACCCTATATTCAACGCCACCTTCAAAGCATGTTCTTCTAAAAGCATTTACCTGCGCAACAGTTAACCCTGAAGCATCAGTGATATAGAAATTTTTGTTTGCTTTAAGCTTATCAGTAATTTCGGATATTATATTTACTTTTTCTTCTCTAGTCATAACTATAATCCCTCTATACTTGATTGATCTATTTTAATTCCAGGACTCATTGTACTCGAAAGCGAGATGCTTTTGAAATACGTGCCTTTAGCTGAAGAAGGTTTTAGCTTTGAGATTGTTTGGATGATTTCATTTGCATTGTCAAAAATCTTTTGAGCATCAAAAGATGATTTTGCAACACTTGTATGAATGATTCCAAATTTATCAACCTTAAAATCTATTTTACCACTCTTCACCTCACCTACAGCTTTACCGACATTCAGTGTCACTGTCCCTGACTTTGGATTAGGCATCAAACCTCTCGGTCCTAATACTCTACCCAGTCGTCCGACTTTTGCCATCACCGTTGGCATGGTAATAATTACATCTACATCTGTCCATCCTCCTTCAATCTTCTTGATGTATTCATCCAAACCTACATAGTCAGCACCAGCTTCTTTCGCTTCTTCTTCCTTATCAGGAGTACAAAGCACCAAAACCTTCAAGTCTTTTCCAGTACCATGAGGAAGTGCAACGACACCCCTCACCATTTGATCCGCTTTACGTGGATCAACACCTAATCGAATATCAATATCGACAGAAGCATCAAATTTTGTAAAAGTAACTTCCTTTACAAGCTTAGAAGCTTCTTCTAGCGAATATTCTTGCGTAGCATCTACTTTGTCTGCTATCGCTTTTTGATTTTTCGTTAATTTAGCCATCTTTATAATTTAATTAGCCCAAGGAGCTTTACCTGAAACTTTTAAACCCATACTTCTAGCGGTACCTGCTACCATTTTCATAGCAGATTCAATTTTAAAAGCATTTAAATCAGGCATTTTAGTTTCAGCTATTTGCTTCACTTGATCCCATGTTACTTTACCTACTTTAATTCTATTCGATTCAGCAGAACCACTTTTTAGTTTTGCTGCTTCCAATAGAAGTACGGCTGCTGGAGGAGTTTTTATTACAAAATCAAAAGATTTATCTGAGTATATTGTAACTAAAACCGGCAATAATTGCCCTTGCTTATCTTGGGTTCTGGCATTAAACTGCTTACAGAACTCCATGATATTAAGCCCCTTGCTACCTAAAGCAGGACCAACAGGAGGAGACGGATTTGCTGCACCGCCTCTAATTTGTAATTTCAGATAACCACTTATTTCTTTGGCCATTTTTAATCAATTTTTTCTACCTGCATATAATTTAACTCTACCGGAGTATTTCGCCCAAAAATCTTAACCATAACATTAAGTTTTTTACGTTCTTCGAAAACCTCCTCTACTATTCCTGTAAAACCACTGAAAGGGCCGTCCATTACTTTGACTTCCTCTCCAACAATATATGGTGAATCAAGTGTTTCTTCAAATTCTTCAACATCGCCAACTCGTCCTAAGATTCTGTTGATTTCTGACTCCCTCAACGGGACAGGGGTTTTGGAAGCCCCCCCGGAATTTGATCCTAAAAACCCTATAATACCAGGAATACTCGTAATAATATGAGCTGCTTCACCATGTGTCAAGTCAGCGGAGACTATCATATAGCCTGGAAAAAAATTTCGTTCTCGAACGCGTTTTTTTCCTTGGCGCATCTCATAGACTTTTTCGGAAGGAATCATTATTTCAGGAACAAATTCTTGCAAATTACATCTTGCAATTTCCATTTCTAAATATGATTTAGCCTTCTTCTCTTTGCCGCTTACAACCCTAACAACATACCATTTAAGCTCAGCCATTATTACTAGTTTCTTTATTTCTTTTAAAATGCGTTATAAAACCACTCCATTGCACCATTAAATGCAAAGTCCATTATCCCGATTACAATAGCAAATATCAATGATGCCACCAATACCAAAATCGAACTATTCTGCAATTCGGCATACTTTGGCCAAAAGACTTTTGTAGTCATCTCTATGTATGAATCTTTAATAAATGCTATTACTGTTGACATAGGTCTTATACGATTTAATTTTTTTGCACGGGAGGTAGGAATCGAACCCACAACCAACGGTTTTGGAGACCGCTACTCTACCAATTGAGCTACACCCGTAAATACCTCGGCTCAAATTGGTCTGCAAAGGTACTACTTTTTTATTATAACACAAATGCGTTTCGGATTTTTTTTCTGAAACGCATTTGTGTTATTCTTTACTGTGAGTTTACTCTAAAATCTCAGTAACCTGTCCAGAACCTACCGTTCTACCGCCTTCTCTGATGGCAAATCTTAGTCCTTTCTCCATGGCAATTTTGTTGATAAGTGTTACTTCAATCGTAACGTTATCTCCTGGCATTACCATTTCAACGTTTTCACCTAGCATGATTTCGCCAGTTACGTCTGTGGTTCTGAAATAAAACTGAGGCCTGTATTTGTTAAAGAAAGGCGTGTGTCTTCCTCCTTCTTCTTTCGACAATACATATATCTCTGCTTTGAATTTAGCATGAGGAGTTACAGAACCAGGCTTACAAATAATCATTCCCCGTTTGATGTCTGTTTTTTCAATACCTCTCAATAACAATCCAGTGTTATCTCCAGCTTCTCCTCTATCCAATATTTTTCTGAACATCTCAACACCTGTTACTGTAGATGTTAAGTTTTCAGCACCCATACCGATGATATCAACTGCGTCACCAGAGTTAATTACCCCTCTTTCGATTCTTCCAGTGGCTACAGTACCTCGACCTGTAATTGAGAATACATCCTCAACAGGCATTAAGAAGTCTTTGTCGATTGCTCTTTCAGGAAGTGGGATGAATTCATCAACCGCTACCATTAGCTCATTTACTTTTTCTACCCATTTCGCTTCACCGTTAAGTGCGCCAAGTGCCGATCCTGCAATGACAGGAGTGTCATCACCTGGAAAATCATAAGAAGAAAGTAACTCCCTTACTTCCATATCCACCAATTCAATTAATTCTTCATCATCAACAAGATCAACCTTATTCATGAATACAACGAGTGCCGGCACCCCTACCTGACGAGCCAATAGTATATGCTCTCTTGTTTGAGGCATAGGACCATCAGTAGCTGCTACTACTAAAATAGCACCATCCATTTGGGCAGCACCTGTCACCATGTTTTTCACATAATCGGCGTGACCAGGACAGTCAACGTGCGCATAATGTCTGTTTGCAGTTTGGTACTCAACGTGAGATGTGTTAATTGTAATTCCTCTTTCTTTTTCTTCAGGAGCATTATCAATTGATGTAAAATCTCTTATGTCAGCAAGACCTTGGTCAGCTAACACTTTTGTAATTGCAGCGGTTAATGTTGTTTTACCATGGTCAACGTGACCAATTGTTCCAATATTAACGTGTGGTTTCGAACGATCAAAGGTTTCTTTAGCCATGTTTGATACTTTAAGTTAATTTTAAATTTATAATCTATTTTTATTTACACTAGTAACATGCACCGCTTACACAAACAGTACAATCAAAACTCTTTTTGAGCCAATGATGAGATTTGAACTCATGACCTCTTCCTTACCAAGGAAACGCTCTACCCCTGAGCTACACCGGCTTATCCTCTAATCCAATTACCTCAGTAATCCGACTCAATTCCTGCCTGAAATTGTCATTCAGGCTAGAATGCAACCAAGGAATCATTGACACTTTTGAGCGGGAGACGAGCCTCGAACTCGCAACCTATAGCTTGGAAGGCTATCGCTCTACCAATTGAGCTACTCTCGCTTTTTCCAACAAATCTATGCTATTGCGAACTAATACGCAAGAACAATGTGGGGGGAGCAGGATTCGAACCTGCGAAGTCATAAGACAACGGAGTTACAGTCCGTCCCAGTTGGCCGCTTTGGTATCCCCCCTTCAATACTTTTATTAGAACTTTTCCTGCCTAAAATCCGCCGAATTATCAGACCTCTTTTGAAACAGGAATGCAAAAGTAAACGGATTTTTATTTTATTCAAATATTTGACTACAAAAGATTAAGGTTTTTTTAAGGAATTTTGCTGACGCTTGTTTCAGTATTTCCTATCACTCCATGTGATCTTAAATCCTTGACTGCTTCCTTCCTCATCATTCACTTGCATATAGCCGATTTACCAATGCAATATATTGCATCATCGCCTCATCAGCAGTAAGTCCTTTGATGGCTTCCCAAGCATTGAACTTTGCAGCACCTTTAAAATCAAATCCGCCTGGTCGTTCACCAGTCACATCCCCTTCAGTTGCCTGCTTGAATAAACTATATAGCTTTAGTAGGTCTTCGTTGCTTGGTCTTTCGGTGAGTGATTTGGAACGCGTTACTGCTTTGTCGAATGCTTCTTTTTTTGTCATGTTGTGTATTTTTTAATATTTAAGCTCACTTTTATTGTTTCATTTTTCCTAAATCCTTTTAAACCCTGCTCGCCTTAGATTTCTCCTACCGTCGAAACGATAAAACCAAAATGATTTTGTTAAAACTAAAACCGCAGGCTACCAACTAAGCACTGTCTGCTGAAAACTGCACACTGAAAACTCAGTACTGCCTACTGAAGGCTGTGTACTGAAAATACTACCCACCCATCTGCGAGTAATACCGCTTCAATCGCTCGCTCTTCTCATTTGCCTTGATGTCCTGTTTTGTTGCTTTTAGCGCTTCTGTTTCAGGAATCGCATTCAGGCATCCGTAAGCTGCCAGTCGTATAAAATCCATGGAGGCATTTCTAGCCATCTCGATTAGTTTTGGAGCTGCCTTGGTCGTTGCCTCCACTGGGGCTTTCGTCATAAGTGCTGCGTATGATTGCAAATAATAGTATAAGTCCTCTCCTTTTAGTACCTCAATATTTTTCAAAAACCAGTCATTCTTTGAATAATCCTTCATTTCGGCAAAATACATGGCGAGGTTAGAAATAATTTCAGGATCATCACTATGCAGGTATTTTGCTATAATCTTATCCTTATCCGCCCCTTCTGTTCTTAGCAAAGCGCCAAGTGCTGCTCCTTTTACTGTATTAGATTTGTCTTCTATGGCTTTTGCCATGACATCCCCGGCATCCGCACCTTCGATTGATGACAACACCTCCACCGCAGTCGCCCTGACCAGAGACTTCTTATCTTCAATTGCCATTTTTTTGATTTTTGTGATCACATCATTTTTGAAATCCCCTTCATAGTTTTCAAACATATTTAGTGCCTCATCTCTAATGACCCAAAAAGGATCGTCTAATGCATTGGCAAAAACCTCCTGAATTTTGTTTACCGCTGCTGTGGTATCAGTCATCATATTTTCTAAAGCATTGTACCTCGACAAAAATTTACCAGAATTATAGTATTGATAAATGTTCTCTTCCAAAGATTTTGGATGATTGATTACCCCAAGCAATTGTTGGTCACCATCAAAAAGTACCAACTGCGGTTTTTCTTTTACTTTAAATTCAAATTTTTCTTCGGTCGCCTGAATCACCACAGGATAACTGGTCAGTGTATCATTTACCCAAACATCAATTTTTAAAGGCAACTTATACACCGGTGTATTTTCAATATTTTGTACCTGCGCCACATCCACGGTGAGCAGCCCATCTTTATAGTTATGTTTTACATCAAGGATTGGATGCCCTGAAGACAGAAACCACTGGTTAAAAAACCAATTCAAATCTTCGCCGGTGATTTCCTCAAAAGCGATTCTTAAATCATGAATTTCCGCAGATTTAAATTCATTTTTTTTCAAATAATGCTGTAGCGAGGCGAAAAATGCGTCATCTCCCACATACTTTCTTAGCATGTGTAGTATCCTTCCTCCTTTAGAATAGGAATGTGCATCAAACATATCTTCTGGCGTACCATATTCAAAGCGAATCATGTCCACTTGTTTTTGTTGGGACTCCGCAAGGTAGCCATCCATTGCCACTTGATTGTGATAGTCAGCCGCATCAACTCCCAACTTGTATTCTTGCCACAGGTATTCCGCATAATCTGCAAATGATTCATTCAACGGCAGGTTTGACCATGACTCGCAAGTCACCAAGTCACCGAACCAATGGTGAAAAAGCTCATGGGCAATGACGTCTTCCATGTTACCATCTATCAGTTCCACATCAGTCATTTGCAGTTGCTCCATAAATACAGAGGCGGTGGTATTTTCCATAGCACCTGACACATAATCCCGTACGACAACCTGCGAATATTTTGGCCAAACATATTCATAGCCTAACAAGTTAGAAAAGTAAGTCATCATCTCAGGTGTATTCCCGAAAATTGCTTTGGCGTACTGCTCATACTCCGGTTCCACATAATAGTTGACAGGAATATTTCCTTTCGAGGATTTCCAACTGTCCTTGACCACCGCAAACTTTCCTACTGCCATCATTACCAAATACGGAGCGTGTGGCAGGTCCATTTTCCAATAATCGGTTCTTGTCCCATCACCGTTTTTTTTCGAATACACTAGCACTCCGTTCGACAAGGTAGTAAACTCATCCTTCACAGTCATGTAAATCTCTTCTGTCATCTTTTCGTTTGGCGTGTCAATGGTTGGAAACCACTTAGAATTTGCTTCTGTTTCTCCTTGTGTCCAGATTTGCTGTGGCTTGTCTTTGTCAGACCCATCTGCATTGATGAAATATAATCCTTTGTCTTCGGTAATTGCTGCTGAACCACCTACAGGTAATTCGTTGGGCTTGGCAGTATATTTTATTTCTACAAAATAATTTTCGTCTCGGCTATATGCTCTGCCCAAATCAATCACTAGTTTTGCATTGTCATAGTCATACTTCAAATCTTTCTTGCTTCTAGACTCCACGAGCTTCACCGAATGAATATCAAATCCTTTGGCATCGAGCGTCACGTTGCTCATTTTATAAAACCATGGTTTAAGTTCTAGTGTGGCCGTACCATTGAGGTATTGTTTCTCCCAATCAAAACTCACTGCTAGCTTGGTATGGATTAAATCTGTTTCATGCTCCCTGCTCGCTCGGTAATTCACATAAGGACTCAAGGTGATTTTCTTTACTGTATCCTTTTTTTGCACCACTGCAACTTCTGTTGTCGCTGGCTCTTGAGGGGTGATTACTGTAGGGGTTTTTGGCTCGCTTACTTTGCAAGCATTGGCTACCAAAAAGATTAGGGTTATTAAAGCTAGTTTTATATTTTTCATCTGTTCTGAAATTTTTAGTCTTTGTTTTGGTAAAATTAAGTAAAAAAACTTGTTTCCCATTGATTCCGCTAATTTTCGAAAAATCTAACCACAAGAATCCAAAATTTCTCGCAAAGGTCGCTATGGTTTCTTTGTGCCCTTTGCGAATTCATAGCGTGCTTTGCCGTTAAAATTAACAACCAATATAGTTTTTTAAATAATGAGCCATTTGGCAACTTGCTAGCATAATTTTAGCAACAAGAAAAACACATGTATCAAGTAAATGTAAAAAGTGCGCATACTCAAAGCGAGAAAGGAAGTGACTACAAAGTAAGCGTAGATAGTGATGAAATCATCGTTGGTGATAAATTCATCAATTGAGATATGGTTGAAGTTAAGGAGAATTATTACCACATTATCCAAGACAACATCTCCTACAGGGCAGAGTTAGTGGAGGCTGATTTCGAAGCAAAAAAACTAATGATCAAGGTCAACGGAGAGAAGTTTGAAGTAGTCGCCAAGGACAAGTTTGATATTTTGCTAAAAAAACTAGGCATGAATAACAAAGCCTCCACACAACTAAAGGAGCTCAAGTCGCCCATGCCAGGACTCATTATGGCGCTAAAAATAACTGAAGGGCAGGAAGTAAAAAAAGGAGATACGCTGCTGATACTAGAAGCCATGAAAATGGAAAACATCATCAAATCACCTGGCGATGGCACCGTCAAAAGCATCAAAATCAAGCAAGGAGATAGTGTTGAAAAGAATAGTGTTTTGATTTTGTTTTAAAAAATCTACTCCACAGCTTCAAACATTTCTTTAAACTTGTTGATATATTCTTCTTTGAATTCAGGTTTATAGCCAGAAAGATAATCCACTAGCTCCCCCTCTTTATCAAAAAGTAAAAAATATGGATACCCTGGCATTCCTAATTTATCCATAAAATCATTATTGATGTCTATCAAAATCCTATCCTTGTGTTTTATCTTGGGAAAATTAAAAACCATCTCTCTAGAAAAATCCTTCTTTCTTCTTTGCTCATAAACGTAAATTTGGTTTACGGCAGTATGTTTTGACAAAAACGCCTGTAAATCATTGATTGATTGTACACATGGCTTGCAGGTTTCACGCCATGTCTCAATTAGAAAAGGTTTACCAGTTGAGATGAGTCTGACTGTATCCAAATTACGGTTTATAAACTTAAAATCCGATAAATTATAGGTTTCATTCAGCTTTATTTCCGTTTTTTCAGATAGAGAACTACTGCCATATGAATAGAAAATTGGAAATACGTAGTACGAATAAAAACATGATAAGAAGATTACTACAATACCTGAGGTTTTAAAGTACTTTTTGTTGAGAAGAACAGCAGATAATGAGAAAAGGAAAACCCACAAGATTGGGAGGATAAAAACTGATATAGGGTCTCTTTGTATAAATACTTTAACAATTATTAGCACCATCAAATAGATAGTTGGGCCTATCAATATCAAATATTTGCTATTCTTGTTTAGGTTAGGCGCTACTTTTTTAGCAATATACCATCCAGTGAAAAACGTAAAAACAAAAGAAACCAGAACGGTAAATTCATTTGCCATGGCATCAAGAAGCGTTAATCCCCAAATGGGGATCAAGAGCAGTGAATAAATTATTATTGAAATTGTTATTAACCGTTTGTTTTTCATAATACTTTAATCATTTAGCATTTCTTACCCACAAAAACGAAGCCATATATTCTAGGTGCTTAAATTTTTAAATCCGCCCTCTATTGAATTTACTACAAAACCAATTATATTTGTTAAAAAAAATAGACCGACACCCAAAACATGAAGTACAAAAGAATATTACTCAAACTAAGTGGTGAAGCACTGGTAGGAGATTTAGATTTTGGTATTGACCCAAAAAGATTGCATCAGTATGCAAGAGAGATAAAAGCCATCAAGGAATTGGGCGTTGAAATTGCTATCGTGATAGGTGGGGGAAATATTTTCAGAGGAGTGCAGGCAGAGGAATCTGGCATTGACAGGGTGCAGGGAGATTATATGGGCATGTTGGCAACTGTGATTAACGGCATGGCTTTGCAAAGCGCACTGGAAAAAGCAGGGCTTTATACAAGGCTGATGTCTGGCCTTACAATGGATCAGGTTTGTGAGCCATTTATCAAGAGAAAAGCAGTCCGGCATTTAGAAAAAGGAAGGGTGGTGATTTTTGGCGCTGGTACGGGCAATCCGTATTTCACTACAGATACCGCCGCTAGTTTACGAGCGATTGAAATGCAAGCAGATGTAGTGCTAAAAGGGACTAGGGTAGATGGCGTGTACACCGCCGACCCAGAAAAAGATCCTGCCGCTACTAAATATATTAACATCACTTTTCAAGAAGTCTATGAAAAAGGACTGAATATCATGGACATGACTGCTTTTACGCTTTGTCATGAAAATAAATTGCCTATCATTGTATTTGATATGAATAAGGCAGGAAATTTGCTTGCCTTGGTACAAGGAGAAGAAGCAGGAACATTAATTAGTTAAATAAAATCATGGAAGAAGAGATACAATTCTACATCGACAGTGCCAAAGAACAAATGGAAGGTGCCATTGTACATACCAAAGCAGCCTTGAATAAATTAAGAGCAGGCAAGGCAATGCCCAATATGCTGGATGGTCTTACCGTTGATTATTATGGTGTGGCTACGCCCATCGGACAGGCATCTTCTATCAATACACCTGATGCTCGAACAATTACCATCAAACCTTTTGAAAAAAGCCTCATCCAAGAAATTGAAAAAGCAATTATTAATAGTGACCTAGGATTGAATCCACAAAATGATGGAGAATCTGTTATCATCAACATTCCGCCGCTATCGGAAGAGCGTAGAAAAATATTAGTAAAGCATGCCCATGCCGAAGCTGAAAGTGGAAAAGTAAGCATCAGAAATGCTAGAAAAGAAGCCAACGAATCTTTGAAAGATTTGCTAAAACAAAGTGCTTCGGAAGATAATGTCCGCGATGCCGAAGGTGAAGTTCAAAACCTCACCAATGCATTCTCTAAAAAAATTGATGACCTCTTGGCGGCTAAGGAAGTTGAGATCATGACAGTTTAATTTTTAATGACGGGTTTCTGATTTTTAATCTTTAATTCCGCTCCATCCATGGGTTGTGTCTCCACAAACCAAGGGTAAAATTTCAGATTTAAAAAAACAACTTCTTCCGTTCGATATACGCAGCCACACCTTCAGGCACTAAATATTTTATTGATTTTCCTTCCTTCACACATTTTCTAATAAATGTAGCAGAAATATTCAATAGCGGCGCTTCCACCAATCTCACATTTGGATGTTCCCTAAGCACAGAAGGTTCAGCACCAGGTCTTGGGTAAACATATAATCCATATTGCGCCAAAATTACTTCATGGTTTTTCCACTTAGGAAAATATCTGAGATTGTCTTCACCTATAATCAATTTAAATTCGTGTCGCGGATTTTTATCGCTTAAATAAGCTAGTGTATCTACGGTGTAGCTTGGCTTGGGCATATTAAACTCCACGTCAGAGGTTTTGAAATTATAATTATCTGCAATCGCCTGCTCTACCATGTCTAATCTGTCAAACTCATGAATTAATGATTTGCTAGACTTGAATGGATTCAAGGGAGAAACCACAAACCATATTTGATCCAAATTCGTGTGTTCTGCCATGATATTTGCCACAATCAGGTGACCAATATGGATTGGGTTAAATGAGCCAAAAAAAAGTCCTATTTTCATTTTTCTATAAATGCCTCTACAATTTCCTCTGCTTCTTTCAAAGTATCTTCCAAGTCTCCGTTGACAATTGTCACATCAAATTCATCTTCAAAAGTCATCTCAAATTTTGCTTTGAATAACCGCTCCGAAATCATCGCTGGTGGCTCGGT
This sequence comes from uncultured Roseivirgaceae bacterium, assembly GCA_964424205.1. GTDB lineage: Bacteria > Bacteroidota > Bacteroidia > Cytophagales > Cyclobacteriaceae > CAYRIF01. The sequence continues at coordinate 15,667 of CAYRIF010000047.1, forward strand.
CTTTCTTGCAGTCAATCGCTCCTCCAATATTTCAAATGACGGCACCCTCACAAAAACCGCCAGTGCTTTTTCTTTGAAATATTTTTTAAGATTAATGCCACCTTTCACATCCACATCAAAAATAACATGCTTGCCTGATGCCCAAATTCTTTCTATTTCAGACTTTAATGTACCGTAAAAATTTCCCTGGTACACTTCTTCCCACTCCACAAAAGCATCGTTGTCAATATTTTGCTTAAACTCTTCTGGTGTCAAAAAATAATAGTCCTTGCCGTGTTCTTCTGTTCTGCCTCTTTTATCTCTTGTACATGCCGAAATAGAAAATCCTAAATTTGAATTTGTATCCAATAAATGTTTTACAATCGTAGTTTTTCCTGCTCCCGATGGCGCTGAAAAAATAATAACCTTACCCTCTTTCATGAGATAAAATAAATATTTTGAGTTAATTGTTTACAGGTGCAAATTTAATGATTATTTTGTAATTGTTTAAACCGCTCTGGTTTTTCAAAGTAACGCAAAGGGGATGCCGCAACAGGTGCGGTAATAGTCACATTAGAAATTTAGGATCCTACTCCATGGTTTGTGTCTTCACAAACCACTTATAATGGTCTGTTGAGGCGCAGGTTAAGCTGCAGGCAACTAATAAATCAAAACCTCTTAACCTGAACTAATGCTTCAAGTGCTTTGGGAACTGCTCGTTGTTTTACGCTTCTTTGAATGGCATATTTGAGAGCATGGTCTACCTGAAACCTGTCAATGCATGGTTTGCAATGTTTCATTTGTAATCTGAATCGTTTGATTTCTTCTTCTGTTCCTTCGTTGTCTAAGTTCACCTGAAGGTTTGCATAACATTTTTCCTTGTCTGGGCATTCCATGTTTTTAAGTAACCCTATTTTGCTTTTTAACCAAGTACCGGAAATTCTTTTCATATAAAAACTATCTTTTAATAGCCCATCGAGCTAGCATAATTTTGAAGTTTCTCTTTTAGCAGATTTCGTGCTCTGTGTAACCTCGATCTTACCGTCCCAATCGGAATATCCAAAATCTTTGCCATCTCATCATAAGTAAATCCCTCCAAATCGCAAAGTATTATTATCGTCCTAAAATCAACTGCCAATGTATTCAATGCATTGGTAATCTCATCACCCATCATGTGCCGAACCGTTTCGACTCTCAAATCTGTGGTAATATTCGCATCTACTTTCTCAGAATTATAATATGATTCAACTTCGCTATAATCCACTTTTGCAGGTTGCTTCGCTTTTTTTCTAAAGTCATTTATAAAACTGTTTTTCAATATACGAAACAACCACGCCTTGGCATTAGTTCCACGTTTGAATGAATTTATAAATCTATATGATTTTAGGTAAGTATCTTGTACCAAATCATTGGCATCATCTTGGTTGAAAGTCAGCCGATACGCAAAATTGTACATGGCATTTAGGTGTGGGAAAAACTCAGCATTAAACATTTCATTCTTTTGTTTTACCGAATATTCTGTCACTGCTGCTTCCACCATTTTAATACGTTTTTAGGTTCTATAAAAAGTTACAAGTATGTTTCTACTCTTTTGACGGAACACATGGGCAATGGTTTGGAAAATATGTTGATAAGCAAGGGTTTTGTCGGGGAGGTGACAATGGTTTTTTGAAATTTTGGGTACTAATACCAATAATAATCAGGTTTATAAGAATCTTCTTTTTTCCTTCGTTAGTGTTTTTACCAACGATTGTTCATGACCCATAACGGCAGTCTGTCTAAAAACCTAAACCAACTCACCGAGAATTGCGTATTTAACAACTTTCAAAGATAGCTACCCAATTACTTTCTTATATCTCTTTGGTT
>CAYRIF010000048.1:0-17437 GCA_964424205.1 uncultured Roseivirgaceae bacterium
AAGTGTAATTTTTCCAACGGAGGACGGTTTATTGATGACATTTCCAGAATTAATACTTTCCGTAAAGTAGCTTTTTACGAATGTTGGTGAATTGATATTTTTAGCATCACAGCCAAATAGGAGTATTGCGATAAAAGCGTATACTAAAAATTTTGCAGGAGACATCTAACTAATCAACGCTTTTTCTAAAGGTTTAGTACCTGATTTTGTTGACCTAGTATTTAGTTTTTCAGCTAAGGCTCGTGCGGTGAGTTTAAGCAAATCATCATCATTATTTAACCCTCGCTCTACTATTATCGAGGAGGTAAATATAAAATCACTAGTGCGAATATCTGCTATCTTTTTTGCAGGCATTCCTGCAATGGCAATATTGTTTTCTTCAAAAGACTTATTGACTACGGCGTTTGCACCAATTACGATATTGTCAGCGATTGAAATTCCACCATAAAGTTTTGCGCCAGGTGCGATATAGCAGTTGTCACCTAGTGTTGGCGCATTGTCGGCATGGCCATTACCCGTGCCAATGTTTACACTTGTGTGCAAGCGGCAGTTGGCACCTATGCTAGCACCTGAATTAACTACTATCGTGCCATAATGAGCAATGGAAAGTCCTGGACCAAAGACATTGGTGGGTATGGAAAAACCAAGTTTCATGGATAACTTCCTGTATTTTCTTTTGATAAATATGCGATGAATGGAAGCGATTAATCCCTTTTTGCAGTTTCTAGAGTATTCTAGTTTACGCAATGATTTTTGGAATTCCCAGATGTAGTTTGGCGAGATAAAACTTTTTATTCGGCGTGGTAGTCCTTGCTTTTTAGGAACACGCTGCGAAATTCTATCCGCCTCTAAGTAGAATAAGTAATCTTCTTTTGACTTAATCATGCGTATTCCTTGGGTTAGTTGAGTATTTTTTTAAGAAATTAATGTTTCTTAAAAAAATACTCAATATAAAATTGTGTTATTTATTTTTGGCTTGAACTTCAAATCTACCAAAAATGCAGATAAATATCTAAATATTTATAAACTAACTTTGGCAGCGGATTATAATGTAAAATAACAGATAGTAATTGATAATTTTTTACTTTTACCGAAAATGGCTTATACAAAGAAAAATCGACTGACCGCTGAAGAATACTTGGCAGGAATACTTGCAGGAGACAGGGTGATATTGGCGATGGCCATTACACTGGTTGAGAGTCAATTGGAGGAGGATAGAACTATAGCAGAGGCAATCATCGAACAGGTTTCTAACCGAGGTGAAAAATCAATTCGAATAGGCGTTACGGGTGTTCCGGGTGTTGGTAAAAGTACTTTTATAGAAAGTTTCGGGGAGTACGTTATTTCTCAAAACAAGAAACTAGCGGTATTGGCAATAGATCCAAGTAGCACTAAAACTGGTGGAAGTATTTTGGGCGATAAAACTCGAATGGAAAACTTGGCAAAAAATCCCAATGCCTTTATTCGCCCGTCGGCAAGTAGATTGGCACTTGGGGGAGTGACTCATAAAACACGGGAAGCAGTTTTGTTGTGCGAAGCAGCTGGATTTGATGTGATTATTATTGAGACGGTAGGGGTGGGGCAGTCGGAGGTAGCGGTACGGGAATTGGTTGATTTTTCACTTTTACTGATGCTTGCCGGAGCAGGAGATGAGCTGCAAGGCATCAAAAAAGGAATTATGGAAATGGCAGATGCTATTGCAATTACCAAGGCGGATGGAGATAATGTGCTGATGTCTGAGCAAGCCAAAAAATTATATCAGAATGCGCTACATTTATTTCCAGTGGCGGATAATGGTTGGTTGCCAAAAGTGACGACATGCTCGGCATTGAAAAATGAAGGGATGGATGAAATATGGAAAATGTTGTTGCACTTTGCTGATGACATGAGGTCAAATGGGTTTTGGAAGGAAAATAGGAATGTACAGCAGTTAGCATGGATGCATAGTGCTATTGAGCAATCACTCAGGGCAGATTTTTATAATGATAAACATGTAAAGTCAGTTTTGAAAACAGTAGAAAATCAAGTCCAGGAAGGAACTCAAACCGCATGGTCAGCAGCAAAGCAATTACTCTCCCTATTTTATAAAAAGTGAAAAAGAAGCTACTCATAATCTTTGTGAAAAATCCTCTTTTAGGAAAAGCTAAAACTAGATTAGCAGCTACTATTGGTGATGAGAAAGCACTTGAGATTTATAAACGATTGCTGAAACGTACGGTTGAGATTACGCACAACCTTCCTTTTGATAAGGCAGTATTTTATTCGGAATTTATTGATAATCAGGATGTTTGGGATAACAATGTCTATCAAAAGAGGCTTCAAGTCCAGGGAGATTTAGGAGAAAAAATGCTAACTGCCATCAAGCAAGAATTTGCCAAGGGTTATGATTCAATTTGTATTATTGGCAGTGATTGTTATGACCTTAATGCTGTAATCATTGATAGCGCTTTTCAAATTTTGGACAAAAAAGAGGCAGTCATAGGAGTGTCGGAAGATGGCGGGTATTATTTGTTAGGAATGAATAACCTGCTTCCAGCGTTTTTTGAGAATAAAAAGTGGAGTACCGAAACGGTGGCGAAGGATACTATCAAAGATTTTGTGAAGGCTAACCTCTCCTATGGAAAATTGCCTGTGCTCAATGACATTGATAATGAGGGGGATTTGCGGGAAATTCCAGCGCTTTTTCTAGCGCTTTAGTCTAGTGTACTTTTAGATAAATACCAAAATTCATTGACAGCTGGGCGGCAACAAAATTTCCTGAACCACCATAAAAACCTGCATTAAAACCAAGATTGTCATGGGCTTCTAAAATAAACTTCAAACCCAAGGCGGTATATTCCTGCTGGTCAACATATAAACCAGTTTCTAAATTCCTAGTAGGGGCAATAAAGTTTTCATTTTCAAAGCTTTTTAAAATATCTAAAACACCAACGATCCAAAGGCTGTTTAAAACCTTGGTGCCAATCTCACCACTGATGCGCAAGTCTTCACTATAATTATTTGACTTAATACCTGTGCCAATGGACAAGTAGCCATAATGTTTATCAAATCCTTTGCCAACGCTGACCGAAGGAATGAGACTAATGGCATCATAGCCAGAGCGGAGTCCGGTGTTGTCATCGTATTTAGCAGTTGGAAGTTCCAAGGTTAATTGTCCTGAAAAAACCACTCCTTTGTTTATAAATTGGTTTCTTACTGCCAGTTTGATGTTGCCCAGCGTATTTAGCGTGCCTTCTTGGTTGCTTGGGTTAGTAATGCTTGAATTTGCTAAAAACACATTTCCCGTGGAAAGAAATTTGTAAGGAAGTTCAGCAATGAGAGTAAGTTTATCATTCAGTCCATACTCGCCATAGACTGAGGCCGTCATGTCTGATAGTTCCCTACTTAAATTCCAGCTATCTGTTCCGTTGAGGTGTAGGTGGTCGTAGCTATTGATAAGGTTAAGAGAGGCTTGGTAATAGCCGCTGCCTTTTTTTTGAGTCCATGGACTTTGGGCAAAAATACTTTGAGCAAGAGTTAGGAATATTAGTAATAGAATTGGTCTAATATTTTTCATAGTTATCTTTTCATGCAAACAGAAGGGATTATCTACAACAATATTGTCATACAAATGACATAGTGTTCTAAAAAGTATCCAAATCACGAATTAGTATCCGCCTTCTATCAAAATTGATTAAATTTTGTTCTTTTAATTCGTTTAAAATGGTGGTAACCGTTTGTCGTGAGGTACCAGTCAGTTTGGCAATGTCCTGATGCGTATAATTGTTTTTAATCATGGTTTCAAAACCCACTTTTTTGCCTTTTTCATGGGCAAGGTCTTTGATGAAATCTATGATTCTTGATTTGGCATCTTTAAAAACCAGTGATTCAATCCGTCTTTCTAACTTTTTAATTCTAAAGCCAATGAGTTTGTAAATTTTAAGACTGAGCTGCTTATTTGCCAACATTAGCTCCTGCATTTGCTCGATGGTCATCGGACAAATGGAGGTGTCATCGTCCATGGACTTGGCAAAATCTGTACGTTTTTCTTCACCCACCAAGGCCAGTTCTCCAAATATTTCTCCTTGCGACAGAATTGCTTTGATGTTTTCTTTCCCATCTTCGGTATGATTTCCAATTTTTATTCGTCCGCCTGCAATTAAATATACATAGTTTGAGGCATCTTCGGGAAAATAGATATATTCATCTTTTTTGTAATTGGCAAAGGTGTGGGTTTCCATGGCTCCGGCCATTTTATGTGGACATAACACTTCATATAAATCCACTTCTTCAAAATACCAAAATTTGCTTTGATCACTCATATAGGGATGATAATTAGTGGTTTGATTTAACTAAAGTTGTAAAATAGGAATAAAAAGTAATCTTTTTTGTATTAGTTTATGTTTTGATAAGAAAATTCTAATCCGAACAATTCAGATATTTATACGTATTGCTAGCGATAATGTTGAGGCGGGTTTAGTGTAAGCGGAAGTCATGCCATCTTAATTTTGAGGTGTCGTAAAATTAGATTGAATTATACTTTGCAAAAACAAGGTAAATTAGTTAGCATAACTGATGATGGCAACTTATGTTAACGAAGATAGTGTGAAAAAGAGACAATTCTGATGTGACATTTCAATGGTAAGAATTAGATGAAATCGTAAAGCAATGGCAGCTCGCAGCTGATGATATCTTTCAAATTTAAGTCAAGTTCTTTTTTGTAAATTTTGAATATCAATGCCCATTCTTCTTTTGCCATATACCCATCGGCATTGGCGATTCTTCTTGCCCAGGCTAGGATTCTTGTCTGACAATCTATATCACACTTTTTTAGAGCGGTTATTGTTTTGCTATATGCTGCAGTACTTGATAGGTTATCAAATCCTTGCATTACACTGTCATATTGCGCCTCAGAAATTTCCTCACTTTCAATCATTAATTTACATAGTTTTTCTTCCATGCTACTGACTTTACCATCGGCGGAACTCACTAGATGATAAAGTGATACTAAACTTTCTGTGTAATTTTCTTTATTAATCATTTCCTAGTCCATTTAATATTTGATAAGTCAAAAATAATCTTAGAATATCAATAAAAAAACCCTAGTATATATACATTTAGACGTATGTAAGGTTTTATATAAAAATAACAGGATAGTTGGGGGAGCTATCAAATAGGAAAACCCCTTGATTTCAGTCAAGGGGTTTTAGATAATCTATTGCGGTAAGTTTAGATTTGCTATTTTGGTAATTTTCGTTTTGAAAACAACGAATTTTCTATTTTGGGGAGTTGGAAGTCTAAGATATCTCCGATGGATAACCCTAGTTCTTTGCTATATACTTTATAGATGAGACTCCACTCATCAGCATTGACATAACCATCGGCATTTGCTACTTTGTTCATCCATGCGAGACATTTTACCTGATCACTTTTGTCACAATGTTTAATTTCACCAAGACCAATGGCATAGATTTCTTCATAATTTCTTGCTTCTAGGTTATTGATGATGCTGTTATACATGGAGTCAGAAAGCCCTTCATGACTTTTAAATAATTCAAAGGCTTTTACTTCATCGTCTGTCATTTCACCATCGGCTTGACTTAATAGGTAGCACAATGTCAAGGTTCCTTTTCTAAAATGTGCGTCTTTTTCTAAATTGTCCATAATCACTAATGTTGTTTGCTATATGAGATGCACATAGCTTGCCAGTTTTTGTAATTTTCATCAAAACTACGAAATTTTAGCTTAAATATAGCTATTGGATGTTTCTGAAACGAATGAATGAGTCCCAAATTGGGAATTTAATCCAATTTCAGATAATATTCTCTATTTGGGAAATTAATTATTTGACTGATTGAGGTATTTATGGATATAGAAAAAGCCTTGAATCATGATTCAAGGCTTTTAATTTTATAGAGGAGTGCTATTATTTGCTTTCTTCTTTGCTATCATCAACTTCTTCAACCTCTTCAAATTCCACATCAGAAACATCTCCTTCTCCGTTAGCATCGCCAGCAGGCTGCCCTTCTGCTCCTGCAGCAGCGTCACCTCCAGTGGCAGCATACATTTCTTGTGATGCTGCTTCCCATGCCTTGTTCAATGCTTCCATTGAAGCATCAATACCAGCAACGTCTTGAGAGCCATGCGCAATTTTCAACTTAGCAACAGCCTCTTCGATTGGTTTTTTATTTCCTTCCGAAAGTTTATCGCCATATTCTTCAAGCTGTTTTTCTGTTTGGAAAATCAAAGAATCAGCAGCATTAATTTTATCGACTTTTTCTCTTTCAGCCTTATCTGCATCTGCATTTGCTTCTGCTTCTTGCTTCATCTTTTCGATTTCCTCATCGGTAAGTCCTGATGATGCTTCGATTCTAATGTTCTGCTCTTTGTTTGTTCCTTTATCTTTGGCAGTGACATTAATGATACCATTGGCATCAATATCAAATATTACCTCGATTTGAGGAACACCTCTTGGTGCTGGCGGAATACCATCTAAATGGAATCTGCCAATTGAACGATTGTCTTTTGCCATTGACCGCTCTCCTTGCAATACATGTATTTCTACCGAAGGTTGATTTGCAACTGCCGTTGAGAATACTTCGGATTTTTTAGTTGGGATGGTTGTATTTGCTTCTATTAATTTAGTGAATACTCCGCCCATGGTTTCAATACCTAATGAAAGAGGGGTCACATCTAGTAACAACACATCTTTCACCTCTCCGGTTAATACACCACCTTGAATTGCGGCACCAATGGCTACTACTTCATCAGGATTTACTCCTTTTGATGGTTTTTTTCCAAAGAATTTTTCAACTTCTTCTACCACTTTAGGTATTCTAGTAGAACCACCTACTAAAATTACCTCATCTACCTCAGAAGCACTTAGTCCTGAATCTTTCAATGCAACTTTACATGGCTCAAGCATTCTTTTGAAAAGAGAGTCTGCTAATTGCTCAAATTTGGCCCTTGATAATGTTCTTACCAAGTGCTTTGGAATACCGTCAACAGGCATGATATATGGCAAGTTGATTTCAGTACTTGTAGAACTTGATAACTCAATTTTGGCTTTCTCAGCAGCTTCTTTTAATCGTTGAAGTGCCATTGGATCTTTTCTCAAGTCAATGTTTTCATCTTTTTTGAATTCATCTGCCAACCAGTCAATGATAATATGATCAAAATCATCTCCGCCCAAGTGTACATCACCGTTGGTAGATTTTACTTCAAAAACGCCATCTCCTAATTCAAGGATAGAGATATCAAATGTTCCGCCACCAAGGTCAAATACTGCGATGGTCATGTCTGAATTTTTCTTATCCAAACCATAAGCAAGTGCTGCGGCAGTTGGCTCATTGATAATTCGTTTTACTTCAAGTCCTGCTATCTGACCTGCTTCTTTAGTGGCTTGTCTTTCGGCATCATTAAAGTAAGCAGGTACAGTAATCACCGCTTCGGTAACAGTCGTTCCTAAGTAATCCTCTGCTGTTGCCTTCATTTTTTGAAGAATCATAGCAGATACTTCTTGTGGTGTATATTTTCTGTCACCAACATTAATTCTTACCGTATCGTTATTTCCTTTTTCTATGGAGTAAGCGATATGCTTTTGTTCGCTGCTGATTTCTGAGAATTTTTTCCCCATAAATCTTTTCACCGAGCTAATCGTATTTGTTGGATTTGTGATTGCTTGTCTTTTGGCAGGATCACCTACTTTTCTTTCGCCTTTTCCTCCGTCAAGAAAAGCAACGATAGAAGGAGTTGTCCTTCTTCCCTCACTGTTCGGTATTACGACAGGTTCGTTACCTTCCATTACCGATACACAGGAGTTAGTTGTTCCTAAATCTATTCCTATTATTTTTCCCATTAGTATATTATTATTTCTTAATTATTTACTTTTTCTAACTACAAATTAGTTATCAATGTTTGTACCAATACCATTTTCGGATAAAGTCTGTGACATATTGGCAGAAGCGGTTATTTATAGCAGATTTAAACCTGTCATGTTTGAGCCATGACAGCTAAACCATGGCGGATAAATCTATATTACCTACAGAATTATAAAAAAATGTGTGAAAACATGACAGGTTTTTACTAGAATAAAGAAAAAATGCGACTTTGTCTGAGTAATCTATATTTTTGCAGCCGGTTATTATTTACTAACCTGAACTCAATTATAAAAACGCTCGTCATACCGGAAAATTCAGCTTTAAATTTTAAAAAGCTTAATTTATCCGGTATCTAAAGCGGATTACGGATATTCTTTTTCCTAAAAAGAAAAAATTAGGAAAAAAAATTCCCCGTCTGAATGGCAAAGTCGGGCAGGCGTAATGACGTTTCAGCTTTAATTTGAATGATTATTAATTGGGCTGAGGTTGCTACGAGAATAATTGGTCATTAGCACATTAATATATCATTGGTATGAGTTTAGAAACAGAAATAGCGAAGAGAAGAACATTCGGCATCATCAGTCACCCTGATGCAGGAAAAACAACCTTAACGGAGAAGTTACTCTTGTTTGGAGGGGCGATACAAACTGCTGGCGCAGTGAAATCAAATAAAATTGATACGCATGCTCGGTCGGATTGGATGGAGATAGAAAAGCAGCGGGGTATTTCTGTGGCTACTTCTGTCATGGCATTTGATTATAAAGATACAAAAATCAATATTTTGGATACACCAGGTCACCGGGATTTTGCAGAGGATACGTATCGTACGTTGACTGCCGTGGACAGCGTGATTATGGTCATCGATTGTGTAAAAGGCGTAGAGATGCAGACAGAAAAACTGATGGAGGTATGCAGAATGCGTGACTCACCTGTAATTTGTTTCATCAACAAATTGGATAGGGAAGGGCAAGACCCTTATGAGCTGTTGGATGAAATTGAAGAGAAACTCAAAATAAAAGTACAGCCAATGACTTGGCCAATAAGCATGGGAAGAACCTTCAAAGGCGTTTATAATTTATTTGATAAAAGCCTCCAATTGTTTGAGGCAAGCAAAAGGAAACTTACCGAAGGCGGGATTGAGATTGCTGATATAAATGATAAGGAAATAGAGCAATACATAGGCGAGGAGGATGCCAATCAATTGCGAGAGGATATTGAGCTGATAGAAGGAATTTATGGTGAGTTGGATGTAGCGGCGTACTTGGCAGGCGAAATAGCCCCAATATTTTTCGGTAGTGCAGTTAATAATTTTGGGGTAAAAGAATTGTTAGACACCTTTATAAAAATTGCGCCACCACCAGTAGCCAGAGAAACTGACTTGCGATTGATAGCACCAAACGAGGATAAGTTTTCAGGATTTGTTTTTAAAATTCATGCCAATATGGATCCAAGGCATAGAAATAGAATTGCCTTTGTGCGGGTTTGTTCAGGAAAATTTGAGCGAAGAAAAAACTATTACCATGTGCGGATGGATAAAAACCTACGGTTCTCAAACACCACTGCCTTCATGGCGCAAGATCGTGAACTGATTGATGAGGCATGGCCGGGAGATATTGTCGGTATATTTGACACTGGAAATTTAAAGATTGGCGATACACTTTCGGAAGGAGAGAAGGGGATTTATAAAGGGATTCCAAGTTTCTCCCCTGAACTTTTCAAAGAAGTAGTGAATCAGGATGCGATGAAATCCAAGCAACTTGATAAAGGATTGAAGCAGCTGATGGAAGAAGGTGTTGCGCAGTTATTTACTTTTGAAATAGGCGCAAGGAAAGTAGTAGGAACGGTGGGCGCATTGCAATTTGAAGTCATACAACACAGACTAAAAAATGAATATGGCGCTACTTGTAAATTTATCCCGATGAACTTATACAAAGCCTGCTGGATAGCAAGTGCGGATAGAAAAAAGCTCGATGAATTTGTAAAATCAAAGCAGCGGCACATCGCCAAAGACAAAGACGGAAAACTAGTGTTTATGGCAGAGACAAGGGCATGGCTACAAATGGTGCAGGACAATTTTCCTGACATTGACTTTCATTTTACTTCTGAGTTTTAGGGGTTGTATGGCTTGTTTTCCCATAATCTACAATTAGCGTAGAACATATTATCGTAATGACCAAAAGTTATAGCCAAAAATCAATAAGATATTGGTTTTTAGGCATATACAGCGGTGAAGGGTTTTAGCATAGGGAGTTACTTTCTTATTGTTTTAGATTTTGCTAATTTAGCCACCCATTGACCATAGTTTTTTTCTAGGAACTCTGATAGATTAACGCCTTTTATTTTATGGGGATAAACAAACTTGCCATGTATGCTTTCTTTTGTTGGAGAGATTGCGCTATTTGGAAACGAAGCGTCTGAAGAGATAAAGTAGAATTCTTTGTCTTTGGTTGAAATGGACAAGGAACTGGTATGATATTAGATTTACCTTTATTTATAGTAGCATTTTTTTTCTAATATTTTGAACACATACAGATTGGGGTCAAAACCTAAAGTAATACCTTCAACGCCAGTCTGTCTAAAAACCTAAACCAACTCACTGAGAATTGCATATTTAACAACTTTCAAAGATAGCTACCCAATTACTTTCTTATATCTCTTTGGTTTTTAGACAGTCTGACGCCACATGCCACGCCCATAGGAACGGTTGTGTCACCAATATTTGCACCAAGTCACCTTTTTTGATAGACTTTCTAAAAAAATTAATGGTCGATTGGGTAATTGTAAACTAGTGCATGATTGGGTTCTCCCAATTTGCAAATTCTCTCTGTCCATCTTCAGGCAGATTAAATGAACTTACTTTTGAAGAGCACTCTTTGGTAACTCATCTTGTTTTTTCACCTAAACGATTCTTTGAAATAGTTTATCATTTATTGCATCACCTTAATTATAAACAAGAAATGTAGAATAGAACCCTCCAAGAATTCCAGAAGGGTTCTAAGTATCAAAGGAGTGTTACAGTTTTGGCATTCTCAATACTTGCCCTGGGTAAATCTTATCAGGATCGGAAAGCATTGGCTTATTTGCCTCAAAAATCTCTTTGTATTTTTGAGCATCCCCATAGTGCGCTTTCGCAATTTTAGATAACCAATCACCTTTCTGAACTGTATAATAATCTGCTTCTGGCGCTGTGTTTACCACATTAATAAGGTTGTTGACCCGCGATACACCATTTACATTTCCCACGGTGAGCACTGCTTTTTCAGCAATGGGCTGCGTGTCGGCAGTGCCTGAAATGGTGGCTGTCTCATTTCGATACACTACATTTAAGCCGTCGATCGGAATTTGCATTTTTCTTACCAAATTCTCCAAAGCATCAGATGCTTTAGCCTCAGCGTCTATCTTTTTATCCGCTTTTTCTTCTGCCGAAGGCTCTTTCTTGAATAATTTTGCACCTGCTCCTTTTATAAAATCTATTAATCCCATTTTTATTTGTTGTTTAGTTTAAAAATCTTTTGCCTCAAGATATAAAAAAATATAGTTTTTGACGAATCTTCTCGGTAAAATGGTCATAACATCTGTTCAATCATCGTAGCCATTTGCTGAAGCGCTAGTGCATCGATTTCATCAAAATCATTCAACTTATCACTATCTACATCCAAAATCATCACTACTTTACCATCGCTCATAATCGGTAATACAATTTCAGATTTAGAGTCTGAACTGCAGGCAATGTGCCCTGGAAATTCTTCTACATTTTTAACTACAACCACCCTTTTTTCTCCCCATGCAGTGCCACAAACTCCTTTGCCTTTTTTAATCCTTGTGCAGGCAATTGGTCCCTGGAAAGGGCCTAATACAAGTTCGTTTTCTTTAACCAAATAGAATCCTACCCAAAAAAAACTCATCCCAAACTTCAAGGCAGCAGTGATGTTTGCAAGGTTTGCAATTACGTCCGTTTCACCTGCTATAAGTGCTTTGATTTGTGGTATTAGCGCATCATACTTTTCTTTTTTACCTGCGGAATCTAGTATTGTGAGGTCTTCCGGCATGCCTTATTTTTTAATTTTATTTTCAAAAACACATTCAAAATGTTCAACAACTGGAAATGGATCATAGTAATGGTGTAATAGATTCTTCCATTTTATGTATTCTTTAGATGCTCTAAAACCTATGGTGTGATTCTCCAGCTTTTCCCACTTTACTTGTAACATGTATTTGTTCGACTGTTCCAAACACTTTTGCAGGCTATGCTCGATGTACCCATCAATGGCACTGATGTATTTACTTGCCACTTTGAAGTCCTCTTCAAATTGATTTGTCAATTTCGGTTTTACAATCAGTGTGGCGATTTCTAAAATCATAATACTTGTTTAATATGAACTTATCCCCTGACCTGTCCAGGAGTCTCCCTAAATTCTGATGCGTTATTCTCATAAATAGAGAGCATGTTATCCAATATTTCTTGCTCTTGAATAATGTATCTACGGTTCATGTTTGGCGCAGCAATCCCCGCTTCAAACTTTACCAATGATTTGAATATTCGGGCTTCGTCCCACATGTTTTTTCGAATCAGAGAACTCAATATTTCGGCACCGCCTTCTATGATGACAGATAGTATTTTTCTTTTATATAGGTCTTCAAATAACAACTCAAAAAAACGATCATTCGTGAGTTTTACAAATGCTATGTTCTTTCTTGATGAATTTTTTTTAAGGTTGTAGCAAATTGTTTGTTGACTGCCATCAAATAAATTCAAATCACTATCCAATCTCAAATTTCTATCGATAACAATACGGATTGGATTTTCCCCTTTCCAATTGCGCACATTCAATCTTGGATTGTCATAATGTGCCGTATTGGTGGCTACTAAAATGGCATCTTCCTCAGCACGCCACTGATGCACCATTTTTCTGGACAGCGCATTGCTTATCCATTTAGAGTCATAATTTGTTTTGGCAATAAAGCCATCGGCTGTTTCTGCCCATTTTAGAATGATATAGGGACGTTTTTTTTGTGTAAAACTAAAATACCGCTTGTTCAGTTGTTTTCCCTCGGCAGATAGGAAATCTAAGTCAACCGCAATGCCTGCATTCTTAAGTTTTTCAATTCCCTTTCCATTGACAAGCGGATTAGGATCGGTATTGCAAATGATTACCTTTTTTACTTTTTCCGCAACAAGACGGTCTGCGCAGGGTGGTGTATTGCCATGGTGAGCGCAAGGCTCTAGCGTTACATACGCCGTGGCATCTTTGAGCAAGTGTTTGTCTTTTACGCTATTCAATGCTGCTACTTCTGCATGTTCCGCGCCATATTTTTGATGCCAACCTTCCCCTATAATTTTGTCATCATGCACAATTACACAGCCTACCATTGGGTTGGGGCTCACACTTCCCTTACCAAGTAGGGCAAGTTCTAAGGCGCGTTGCATGTATTTGTGCTTACTCATTTTTGTTTCCACTTGCGCTTTTCAAAAGTTAATACTTTTGAAAAGCTAGCACAAAAATAAGATGATTTCTTATATTGCCTTCATGAAAAGGGAATTTACTTCTTCCAAATTTTTATTTGATACCATTGGTAAAAAAATAGCTACTTTCGAAGAGCAAGAAGAAGCCTTGTCTATTGCTTATTTGATTTTGGAAAAACTTTTTGGAATTAATAAAACAGATATTGTAATAGATAAGAAAATTGAATACTTGGCTGTTACAAAAGAAGCGATGGATGAAATTTTAAGGCGACTCACTAAAAAAGAGCCCATTCAATATATACTGGGTGAAGCAGATTTTTTTGGACGGAAATTCATTGTTGATGAAAATGTATTGATACCGAGGCAAGAGACGGAGGAATTGGTTGATTTGATTAAGACTGATAATGGTAGATTAAATTTAAAAATTCTAGACATTGGTACAGGTAGCGGATGTATTCCAATTACACTTGCCCTTGAAATGAATGAAGCAAAAGTTTTCAGTGTAGATATTGACGAAAACTGCTTGGCATTAGCAGACCGAAATGCAAAACGTAACAATGCCACGGTTCAGTTTTTTCAAACAGACATTCTAAAAGAAGATTTTCCTATTGTTGCATTAGACATTGTCGTGAGTAATCCGCCATATGTACGGCAAAGCGAGAAATTAGTCATGCGAAAAAAAGTACTTGAGTATGAGCCACATTTAGCACTCTTTGTGGCAGATGAAGAGCCACTTGTTTTTTATAAAACCATTGCAAAAAAAGCTGCCAAGCATTTGAAAAAAGAAGGAAAATTATATTTTGAAATTAATGAGGGGTTAGGAGAAGGAGTAAAAGCATTGATGGAATCTGAAGGGTTTATAGGGGTGGAGATAGTGAAGGATTTGAATGGGAAGGATAGGATTGTTTGGGGTGTGAAGCACTGATGAGACCTACTAGTTTTAAAAACTAGTAGGTATATAAAAAAATTTCAATACCTCAGACTAATTATATTTATTTGTAGCAACAACATAAACCAAAAACGAATGCCTAAAATATTATTGATTGGAGCTTGCGGTCAGCTAGGTACTGAGCTTACCATTGCCCTTCGGAAAATCTATGGTCATGAAAATGTAATCGCTTCTGATATTAATGCCCCAAAAATGGGTTTTGCAGATGCATATTTTGAACATTTGAATGTGTTGGATGCCAGGATGCTGGGAGATATTGTTGATAAACGAGGAATTACAGAGATTTATAATTTAGCAGCAATTCTTTCCGCTGTAGGGGAAATGAATCCAAAATTTGCCTGGAAGCTAAATATGGAGGGGTTGTTAAATACATTAGATATTGCCAAAGAAAAGAAATTGGATAAAGTATTTTGGCCAAGTTCGATTGCTGTTTTTGGACCTAATACCCCTTCACAAAATACACCACAAAATACCATCATGGATCCAGATACGGTGTATGGAATTAGTAAACTAGCAGGTGAAAGGTGGTGTGCATATTATCACCAAAAGTATGGTGTAGATGTACGTAGTCTGCGATATCCAGGGTTGATTGGCTATAAAGGACTCCCTGGTGGAGGAACTACAGACTATGCCGTGGATATTTATCATAAGGCATTGGCAGGACAAAAATTCGAATGCTTTTTGAGTGAACATACTTACTTGCCTATGATGTATATGCCTGATGCCATTAAGTCGACTCTGGAATTGATGCAAGCAGATATTGAAAATATCAAAGTACGTTCCAGTTATAATTTATCAGCCATGAGTTTTTCGCCCAAAGAAATAGCGGCGTCAATCAAAAAGCTTATTGCTGATTTCGAGATAAGTTATAATCCTGATTTTCGACAAGCCATTGCTGACTCATGGCCAGGCTCCATTGATGATACGCAAGCGCAAAAAGATTGGGGCTGGAAACCAGCGTATACCCTTGATAAAATGACAACGGATATTATTAAAAACCTTTCCACAAAATACATAGGAATTAGCGGAAGCTAATTTTTCTACTTTTATTGCATAAAAAAGCCATATTGCATGCTGTAATATGGCTTTTTTTAGACAGTGTGCGTCTTACTCACATACCTTATCAATGGTTGTAGTGAGTGTTAGCTTTACTTCCGGCCATAGGATACTTACGCCATCTTTGCCTGCGTGTAAATCATGACATTTATCATTAAGCGATGTTATGGCTTCTTGTCCATTGAAATCACCAAGGTTTATTTCGCCTTCCATGTTCAGTGTATTTTGACTGAAATCATAAGTCATCTCTACATCATTTCCTACATTGTTCATCATTACAAACAGTGTAACAATACCTGAATTTTCGTCTCCTGATACTTTTTTAACCTGCCCAGAAATTTTATCACCACCTTCCATTTTACCAAAAAAGAATTCAAATATCTTTTTATCCCTTTCTGGGTTGTTTGAGTTCACAGAATTTGTTGGAATATCAAATTTGATGCCTTGAATTAAGCCTGCTAGACTATTGGCAGTGGTAGCGGCTACATTAATAGTATCAAAGGTACCACCAACACCTATTTTTTCATTGGTTTTAAAAGCTTTCCAGGCAAAAATGGTACTCTGATTGTCATAGGTATAACTACAGGTTAATGCTGTAACTGCCTCTTCTGTTGTTTCCTCGGTTGCTTCTTTTTTCTTCTTTCCGCATGAGAAAATTAGGAACGGAATAATTAAAATTAGGGGGATTATATTTTTTTTCATAATATGGAGATTAATTTATTTGTTACGATACAAAATTAACAAATAAAATGAATTAGTTATATTTGGGGGAAATATTAATCCATAAAATGATAGAATTTGATAATTTGAAATTGGAGTTAACGGAAGGAATATTAACGATAACCATCAATAGACCTGAAAAACTAAATGCACTAAATCAAGCAACCATTCAGGAAATTGGAGCGGCAATGGAGGAGGTACGTGATAATGCTGATATTCAGTCTGTTATAATTACAGGTGCTGGTGAAAAGGCATTTGTAGCAGGAGCTGATATCAGCGAAATTGCTAACCTTGATGAGGTGTATGGTCGAAAATTTTCAGAGGCGGGGCAAGAGGTTTTTGCCATGATTGAAAATTGTGATAAACCTGTTATTGCTGCAATTTCAGGATTTGTGCTTGGCGGAGGATTGGAATTGGCCATGTCATGCCACATGCGTATCGCTACTGCAAATGCTAAATTTGGCTTACCAGAATTGACACTTGGATTAATTCCTGGGTTTGGAGGCACACAACGATTGCCTTTGTTGATTGGAAGGGGTAAAGCATTGGAAATGATATTAACAGGTGATATGATAATGGCGGAAAGCGCATTGTCACTTGGGCTGGTCAATCATGTTGCACTGGATAAGGAAGCGGTGTTAGAAAAGTCAAAGAAAATCCTAAAAAAGATAATGACCAAAGCGCCACTGGCTGTTGGTAAAGCGATTCATTGTATCAATGATGCATTGGATCATGACAAAAATGGCTATCAAACAGAAGCTAATAGTTTTGGAAACTGTTTTAAAACCAATGATTTCAAGGAAGGCACTGAAGCATTTTTGGCAAAAAGGCCTGCTATTTTTAAAGGTATATAGGCGTTGTAGCATGAAAAAAGTATTTCTTTTATTGTTACTTCCTATAGCCTCTTTTGCCCAAAAGAACGATGCTTCACTTGTTTTGAATGAAGAAGCGCAGTCTTATCAGGTTTCTGAATCTGTTACTTACATTTATTCAAAACCAAAAGTGCTTGATTTATTTACTAAAATCCCCAAAAATGTGGGCACGCTAGGAAAGGAAGCGGTAAAAAAAGAAAATTTAAAGTGGGTGGGAATTGCCGCAGCAAGTACGTTGGCAATTTTGCCATTTGACCAAAAATTATTGGATAAAGCTGGAAAGTTGGGTGAAAATTTAGATTTGAGCAAAGACCATGGGTATGGAAAAGTAGGCCCTTTGCAAATCATCCCTAAGAATACGGCATCAGCAATCTATTATTTGGGTAATGGCGCGACGCCGATTGTCATAAGTGGTGGGTTACTTACTTTTGGGTTGATTAAAAATGACTATAGAGCGCTGCATACTTCTAGTGAACTGATGGAGAGCCTTATTGTGGTTGGATTTTTTACACAAACG
>CAYRIF010000049.1:0-12533 GCA_964424205.1 uncultured Roseivirgaceae bacterium
AATCCTTTATTTTGAATATATCGCGACTTAGTTTTTGATTTTTCATAAAACAAAGTGGGACAATGCCCAGCGCGTGCTGAGGTAATTTTCTTTTGACCGGTATCTATTACAAAATATGAGAGGGTAATAAATGCCGTTTTTTCTAGACATTTACTCAGTGCACTATTTGCCTTTACAAGAAATTCTTGGGGTGAAAGGTCGAGTTGTACAAGTGCATAAAATACACCCCGCATTTGCGACATGTTGAAGGCGGCACTCGTTCCTTTGCCAGAAACATCACCGATTATAACGACAAATTTTTCTTCATTAACTTTAAAAGTATCATAATAATCACCACCTACCTCGTCTGCCGATTCTGAGAATCCGCTAATCTCAAATTGCGCATTATGTCGAAGTTCCATCGGCAAAAGGCTTTTTTGAACTTTTTGGGCAATTTTTAATTCCTCTTTATACCGTTCGGTCTTCAGCGCTTCGCTCAGTAAATTCATATTTTCAATAGCAGTACATGCCTGATTAGCAAATGACCTGATGATATCAACACTTTCCTTGTTAAACCCTTGCTTGACTTCTTTTAGCAATGCCATGGTGCCAATTTGCTTGGTTTGAATGATTAGTGGTATAAGTAAGGCGGACTTGTATTTCTCGTCTTGAATGTTGGCGGAGAATTTTCCTGTGTTGCCCACACTATAAATATCACTTTCTAATAGATTTTTTATTTTACTTCTCCCAATCCGCTCTTTTATTCTTACTACATCGTTGTTCGCGATGTTTTCGGTTTTGATAGTTGGTGTAATTCCTTCCTTTTTCTTAAGTTCTATCCACCCTGCCTCTGCTAAAATCGCACTTGAAGAGCTGTCAAGTAATACTTCAAAAATTTGTTCTTTATTTTGGTGAGGTTGAAGCGTTTGAGTGAGTCTTTGAAAATTAGCCACATCGCCAAATTTTTGTTCAAATACTGAAGAGGTGGGCAGGTTAAATAAAAGTACCAACACAGAAAAAACACTGTAGATAAGTATAAATCCAAACAAGCTAAGTACAAAAACATTATTGATCAAATCTGTGATAATGACATTGCCATACTCGCTAGAATAGGTATTAAGATTTATGAAAAAGTAAGAAAGGTACAGCAGTATTAAAACAATCAATAGAATGCTTTTTAACTTTTGCTTAAAATTGAGATAAGCAATCCATTTCAAGTTAACTGCTAAGACAGCGCTCATTATTAAAAAAACAATCAAAATACCCACAAACAAATAACCGTTGAAAATATTTCCGTTAAAAAAATTAAAAATGAGACTCAACAATAGTCCGTATTCAAATACTTTCCAAAACAGCACCAGATTTTTTGACTTTTGATAAAGAATAAGCCTTTTCCAAACAATAAAAGTCGAAATTATAAATGCTGTAATCAAGCCCAGATTTATGTGATAAGAAAAACTTATGAGATAGGGATTCTCAGTCAGCTGATTTCCTTCAATTAAAAAATAGAAAAATCTAATGATGAAAGAAACGATAGTAGCCAGCAACCCTGTAATAAAAACCCGCCACAGCAAGTCAATGAAATTGATGTTGTCGGCACTGTCAATTCTAATTTTGTAGTAAAAGAATTGTAACAGCAAAAACGCAGTCAGAAAGACCGTCGATATACCTGTCAAGAATTGATTGCCCAGATTATTGGTGCTAAAAAGTATAATCAAATCAACCACCAAAAGTGCTACCCAGCTCAGAATGCTGAAAGCAAGGCTCAATCTGATTATATTTTTGTTTGATAACACCTACTTGTTAAGAATGTTGCTTGTGAATTTACGAAACAAATGCTATTCTTATGCTATTTACGGCTATAATTAGGCGCTTCTCTAGTGATGCTGATATCATGCGGGTGACTTTCCCTAGCACCAGCCGCAGTGATTTTCACGAATTTTGCTTTTTTCAATGCTTCGATACTCCCTGCACCACAGTAACCCATGCCTGCTTTTAACCCACCAATAAGTTGGTACAAAACTTCAGATACTAAGCCTTTATAAGGTACTTTTCCGACAATCCCCTCAGGCACCAATTTTTTTGCATCTTCTTCGGCATCTTGAAAATATCGGTCTTTTGAGCCACTTTCCATCGCTTCGAGCGACCCCATACCACGGTACGATTTAAATTTTCTACCTTCATAAATAATCATTTTTCCAGGTGCCTCTTCGGTACCAGCTAGTAACGAGCCTACCATGATGCTGTCTGCTCTAGCCGCAATTGCCTTGACAATATCCCCTGAAAAACGGATGCCTCCATCTGCAATAAGCTTAACATCGGTTCCTTTCAGTGCATGTGCTACATCAAAGACTGCCGAAAGTTGTGGAACACCTACACCAGCGATGATTCTAGTGGTACAAATACTTCCCGGTCCTACACCTACTTTTACAGCATCAGCGCCAGCAGCTACCAATGCTTTTGCCGCCTCTCCAGTAGCGATATTTCCCACTATCACATCAAGGTTTGGGTATTTTTCTTTGACAACTTTGCAAGTATCAATCACCCCTTTGGAATGCCCATGGGCAGTATCAATGCTAACAATATCTACACCTGCTGCCACCAGTTTTTCAATCCGCTCAATGATGTCATTTGTCACCCCAATGGCAGCGCCAACACGTAGTCTGCCAAACTCATCTTTGCAAGCATTCGGACAATCCTTGTTTTTCAAAATATCTTTGTAGGTGATAAGTCCCTTTAATGCTCCTTTTTTATCTACAATTGGCAGCTTTTCAATTTTATATTTTTGGAGCACTTGCTCTGCTTTCTGTAAATCAATATCTTCCCCAGCAGTAATTAGGTTTTCTGTGGTCATTATTTCTCTGATTGGCTGGGAGAGTTTTTTCAAAAAACGTATGTCTCTGTTGGTAATTATCCCAACTAATTTATTTGCCTCATCTATAACAGGAATTCCACCAATTTTATACTCCCTCATAATTCGCAAAGCATCTTTCAGAGTGGCATCAGCTTGTAGCGTCACAGGATCTAAAATCATTCCACTCTGGGAACGCTTTACTTTCCTTATTTGTGCTGCCTGCTGGTCGATAGACATGTTTTTATGAATAAAACCAAGACCCCCCTCCATTGCCATGGCGATTGCCAAATCGGACTCAGTAACGGTATCCATTGCTGCAGAAACGAGCGGAATATTTAATGAAATGTTCTTGGTGAGTTGTGTTTGTGTGCTTGTGTCTCTAGGCAAAACCTCAGAGTAGGCAGGCAACAATAATACATCATCATAGGTAAGTGCTTCAACAAGAAGCTGGGAAAAGTTGGTGTTCATAGCAAATAATATTAGTTATGTTATTTGCCACACAAAAATAGGCAGATTATATTGTTATAAAAATATTTAGGAAAGTATTTTATGATAATGGTATTACAGACCTTGTAGTAGGTCATCCTAAAAATAAATGAAAGAGGACATTCAGGAGTGTTCTGTGAGGACACAGACCACGGAGAAAGCTTTTGAAAATATAAAGCCTGATTTTCTGGCATGACGACCATTATTGTAGAACCCTGGTTGATAAAATAATACAACAAAAAAAGAGACGTTTTTCAACGCCTCTTTTTAATATTTATAGATATGCAATGCTATTCTAATAATCCCAAAGATTATGCTCGTACTCCATCATTTTATACTCTAATTGTTGAGATGCTATCAGACCAGCTTTTGGCCCTTTGTTATAGATATCAATAATTTCAGCATTTTCTGGATTTGCAATCTTGGTAAGCCTTCCATCAAATAGTCGCAATGCAAAAGCATCAGCAAGATTTCTATTCTCTGCACTATTTTGTGGATTAAACCAAATTGCTTCTTCAGGCATACTTCTAAACAAACCGACCAAGTCGATGTATTTGAAAGAAGCTACATTTCTTCGTAGTCCTGTTGTAGAAGCAAATGTTTCTGCAGGAATTACCAAAGAGATTGCCTGAATGTCATAATACATTCTTGATCTTCTTTTATCAAAAATCACATCTTCCATTATTTCTAGTATAGAAATATCACTTGGAAAGAAGAAGTCTGCGCTTGCCGTTGAAGCAGCTGCACCTGAATCAGTACTTCCACTGCCATCACCTGCAGCATCATCGCCCCAGCCGTCTCCAGCGTCATCGCCCCAGCCATCATCACCGGTATCTTCATCCCCGAAACCCAAAGCTTTTTCTTCTTCTGTTAAACCGCCACCTAAATCAGGCATCTTGATGTTCTCCAAGAATTCTTCTTTAGACATTCTAGTTTTCACAGAATCATTTTTGTAAGGATGAAGGATCCCAGCTTTAACGGCATCAATAATAATTTTGGTTATTTCATTATTGAAAGCGAAAAACGGTCTGTTCTTCTTCTCTTTCAAATCCATTCTCCGCCATACTCTTTTCTTGTACATGATATCATGGTTCAGAATCGGATATACCGAATTCGGATTGACTAAAATGTCTCGCTCTTGAGCGTAGGAAGTACCTACGATCAAAAACGTTAACATCAATATTGCATATCTTAAATTTTTCATAATCACCTTTATTGTTATATTATTAATTTAAAGGAATGGTAATATACTTGTTGTTTACCGTAGCAGGTAAGCTTTTCCCTTTGAAGTTTCTTCTTCTTACTTGTTTCACTTCAATAGATAACCTATCACCTGGTTTCGCATTCCTCATTAAGTTTCCGATGTTTACATCTTGTCCTGTTGCATTGATTGCTTGCCCCACTGGTCTAGGTCCTCTAGCTAACTGGATTACCCACTTAGTCACTCTGTAGCGAGCATCTTTTGGCATTTGCGCCGCAAATCCTGCTTCTGCTTTTGCTTTAATTGAAAGGCTTCTTAAACTAGAGATTTTCTCTCCTTGTTTTTCATTAATCGCCCTTCCTCTGCTTGCAATTACTGTAGTAGGTTTTGGAACTGGCCTTACTTTGAATTTTTCAGTACCGATTCTTTGTCCACTACTGTTAACAGTAATACTTACAGTTTTAGCATTAGGAATAATTGTAACCTTTCCTTTTTGTCCTACAACCTTGCTACCACCAGTTACAGAAAATGAAGGATTATAAGCAGTACCCAATGCAGGCACGTCTATTTGTAATTCATTTCCGCAACCTAAGTACAATTGCTGAATCGCATCAGATCGTACTTGTATAACGGGTTTTGCTACAAAATATTCTATTTTTTGAGTATATGTAGTATCTCCGCCACCAGGTCTTGGTATAGTAATTTGTGCTTCGAAAGCTTTCTTAGCCAAACCATCTTTGTCGTATTTTCCTGCAGAAGCAGTAAATTCAACCAGTCCCATTCC
This sequence comes from uncultured Roseivirgaceae bacterium, assembly GCA_964424205.1. Classification (GTDB taxonomy): domain Bacteria; phylum Bacteroidota; class Bacteroidia; order Cytophagales; family Cyclobacteriaceae; genus CAYRIF01. The sequence goes on from CAYRIF010000049.1 coordinate 5,305, forward strand.
ACCTTCTACTTTCAAATCTTTTCCGTTCATCTTCATGGTAGGGGTTACTGCTGAAGAAGAAGCTGCAATAAACATTTCAGCTTTATACTTCGCACCAGCCGCTACTACTTTAGATTCCGGTCTTACCATTGCTACAATTCTATCGAACTTCAAATCCGCAGCTCCTACTGCAGTAGCTAATTCATTTAATGCTACCGCTTCACTTGCAACCACTTGCGTTTCGAATTGACTTATTACCGTCATGGCAGCCGCTATAGGCGTATGTTCAAAAGTAACCTCCGCAAAATCTTTAGTATTCTGATTTGGATTATCTTTATACATAGGATCTTCATTTGGCTCCAATGCTAATTTCGTAAACTTAGAACTCTTCGTGTTCTTCTTAAGAAATTCAATGTAACCATTTACCTCCTCCTTCAATTTTTCACCATTTCCATCCCTAAGCATGTAGTTCATCACGCCAACGGCATCATCAATTTTCTTTGGTGTCTCAGTAGTACCCTCCTTAGGACCACCAGACATCTCAAGCATTCCTTTCTTGTAGCCGTCTAGCGAATTCAAAACTTCGGTAGTTTTTTTTCTGATTTGCTGTGCTTTGGTTAATACAGCAACATCGGCGCTTCTATTACCACTTTCACCCACTTGAGTTTGAATACCTGCCAACGTTTGGGCATTCTTTACTTTGGTTTCAGCTACAGTATGTTCAAGTGTTGTGTTAATCACAAGGAACTTTTCGAGTACAGTCTTGCTCACATTCAGAGCAAGTAGCGCAGTAAGCACTAGGTACATCATACCTATCATCTTCTGCCTTGGGGTTTCTTTTCCTCCTGCCATAATATTATATATTTATCAGTTAAAAAATTTACCCTTATCCTTTCATTGCAGCTAACATGTTGCCATAAACATTGTTTAATGACGTGATGTTAGATGTTAATCCAGACATTTGTACTTTGAATTTTTCTGTTTCAGCACTTGCCTCGGTCATACTGTCCATTGCAGTAGATACGTTTGAATAGAATTTATTCATTGCTTTCAAGTGACTGTTAGCATCTTGAAGTTCCATTTCATATACAGCGTTTAATGCCCCTAAGTTTTTAGTTACACTTTTCACTTGTGTATGGTATTCGCTTGCATCCTTCGTAGCATCTGCCATTGCTGTTACAGCACTTGCCGTTACTTCATATGATTTGTTCATTGTCTTAATAGACGCTGAAGCTGCTTTTACATTATTTGCATAGTCACTCGTTGCTACTGCTGCATCACTAAGATTAGCCATGCTCGCTGCTGAAGTCGCCATGTTTTTCATGCCTTTTCCTAGGCTTTCAACCAATTCTGGTCCAATTTTAGCGCTTTCTAACATGTGATCAAGCTTCTTAGAGATTGACCCATCGTTAGCCCCAGAACCTGCCATGATTCTTGATGGTGCTCCATCATAATCATCTGCTAATTCAGGATACACTTTTGCCCAGTCTGGCTCAGCATGTGCTGGCTCGAATGCACTAAATAAGAAGATAACTGCTTCTGTACCTAGACCGAGAATCAACATTTCGTTTGCTCCTTCCCAGTGCATTATCTTAAATAACGCTCCTACGATTACAACTGCTGCACCAATACCATATATTTTTGGCATAATGGTTTTGTAAAATAATTCTGAAAATCCACCTTTTCTTTTACTCATTGTTTTATACTTTAGGTTAAAAAAATTAAAAAATTGTTATATAAATTATTTGTTTAAAATTCGATATTAAAATTCGTTTCCTGCTGATCTACCAAGATAAGTCATGGCACATCTGAATCCGATATATGCTCTTGTAGAGTCTTGGTGTTCATATGTTCTAGTACCTGTTTCTAAGTAATAGGCAATGTCTTTCCAAGAACCCCCTCTGATTACTTTCAAAGGCTCATCTTTATCAAAGTAGGTAGGATTTAAATCCCATACTAGCGGATAAGAAGCTGGGTTGAAAGCATCTTCACACCATTCTGAAACATTTCCAGACATGTCATATAGTCCAAAATCGTTTGAGAAGTATTGTCCAACTGGAGCGGTGTAATCAAAACCATCATCATGGTAGTTACCTCTTCCTGGCTTAAAGTTAGCCAACATACACCCTTTGGAATTCCTTATATAAGGGTTACCCCAAGGATATTTTGCATTTGACCTTCCGCCTTTGGCCGCATATTCCCATTCTGCCTCTGTTGGCAATCTGAAATTAGGCATAGACCATAGTCCGTTGCTTGTTCTATATTCATTTAGATGTTGGGTTCTCCATAAAGAGAAGTATTTTGCCGCTTTCCAATCAACGCCCACTACTGGGTAGTTGTCAAAAGCAGGATGCCAATAATAATAGGCAGCTATTGGATCACCAAAGTGATGTGTAAAATCCTTAATCCAAACGGTCGTATCTGGATATAATTCTGTCATTACAAAGTCTTCGCCCAATACCGACATAGAATCTTCTATGATGGCATCCATAAATTGACGGTACTCATTATTAGTAATTTCGGAATCATCCATGTAGAACCCACCAATTGTAATTTGCTTATTGAAGTTGATTTGCGTCGCAGCAATGTCCTCATCAGCTTGTCCCATATGGAAAGTTCCGCCAGGGATTGATACCATACCGAAAGGTACTGTCATCACCCATTTGCCACGGTCACCTTGAACACCTACTAGTTCGCCTTGGTCGTTGCCTCCACGACCACCACCTAGTAGACCACAGCTTTGTAAAGCCATTGGCCCAACTACAATAATATAATAGAAAATCTTCTTGATTATACTCTTATTCATAACACCTATTATTTAAAAAATACTTTATCCTTTTATTTTAGTTTTGTAAAGGAATTCAAAATTAGCACTTCGGAATTTGTTTACCCAATGATATATTTCGATTTCTTTACGTTGTAATATTTATATACTTTTTTAACGAAAACACTAACACACACTTATAGATTACGTTAAAACAGTATATTTTATTTTTCTACTTTCTTTTTTTTTTCAGTTTAATGTCTAAATCGTGGCGTCCTTATTATTTTTTTACTTCCTGTCGCCACAGCAGGTAGTTCAAAACTCAACATGATTTCATGCGAAGTTGGTTGTTTAGCGTCTCGACCAGCAATGATGTAATCAAATGCATAACCTAGTTTAAACGACTTTTCTTTACCAAAGGCATAACCTGCCATCAATATTGCCGCATCTCCTTGTCTGAAAGAGACACCTCCCCAAAACTGATCATCATAAGTTGCAATCATTCCAACTTCGAAAGAGACCGTATTCAAATCTGACTTTACTATTAACGAAGGCGATAGCACAAAATTGTTGTTAAAATCATAGTCATAGCCTCCAGTCAATGTAATATGATTTTCTAATGGGTTTCTCAACTTATTCAAGCCAAAATTAAATTCGCTTCTCAAAATATGATTAGCGCTTAGTCCTATATAATAGGTTTCTGTTATATAATATACGCCCACTGCCATGTCAGGCCTTACTTGTGATTCTTTTCCTACTCGATCACCGAGTGCCTCATCATCAGGGTCAACAAGTCGATATTTCGCAAAATCTATAGATTGCGAAAAAATTCCCGCTTTAATACCAAAACTTAGTTTTGCATTTTTTATTGCCAAATGATAAGCATATGACATTTGTATTTCTATATTGTTCTGTGGCCCGGCTTCGTCTCGTACCGCATAAAACCCTGCGCCACTTCTTAATCGAAGTATGGGTGTATTTAAGCTAAGTACTTGCGTCGTTGGTGCACCGCCATCACCGTCAAATGTACTGCTATACCCCAACCATTGGCTTCTATGAAAAAGTTTGATTTTGGTTACGCCTTCAATGCCAGCATAGGCCGGATTGAAATACAACGTATTGAACATGTATTGGCTAAACTGTGCGTCCTGCTGAGCAGACACAAAAGTAATGCTGCTAATAATCAGTAGTAGTGATAATGTTAATTTCCTTTTCATCTGTTTATAATTGACTTTCAATGGTCATATGAAATCTTCTTGATTTCATTCGTTTTCTATTTCATAAACCATTGACTCATTGATACTTATAAAATCATTATCAGATACAAACTTATGATTTTTAAATAAGTTTTATACACTCTGACAATAATAATAAATTAAAGGTAACATATTTTTTAGTTACCCAGCTAAATGACTTAACAGGTTGTACGTTAGAAAAGTGCTATTGTTTTCAGAATTTTGAAAGGAAATTCAACTATTTGCCATTTACTTTTTTGATATACAGCTCCAGCGCACCTGTCATAGAGGGCGCATTAGGTAGTGGGGCTTGTATGTCTAGCGCCAATCCTGCATCGGTCACAGCTTTGGCTGTAGTTGGGCCAAAAGTGGCTATTCTAGTGCTATTTTGGGTAAAATCAGGAAAATTGACCAATAGAGAATTGATGCCAGATGGACTATAAAAAGCAATGATGTCATAGTTGACATCAGCAAGATCAGAGAGGTCGCTTGCTACTGTTTTGTAAATTATAGCTTCGGTGTAATTATATTCGTTGTTTTGAAGAAAATTGGGAATGTCATTCTTCCTAATATTAGAACAAGGAAAGATAAATTTTTCCTTCGAGTGTTTTTTTAATACTTCAATCAAATCCATTGCGGTTCTCACCCCTGTGAAAATTTTTCGCTTCCGTATTACAATGTATTTTTGAAGATAGTTAGCAGTTTGTTCAGAAATACAATAGTATTTCATGTCACTCGGCATCTCGGTTTTACTTTCTTGGCAAAGCCTGAAGTAATGATCCACCGCATTTCTGCTGGTGAAAATAACCGCTGTATAATCAAGAAAGTTGATTTTCTGCTTTCGGAACTCCTTGTATCCAATTGGATCAACTTCAATAAATGGCCTGAAGTCAATTTTCAACTTATATCTTTCTGCCAACGCATAGTAAGGCGACTTGTCACTACTAGGTTTGGGCTGTGAAACTAAAATGCTTTTTACTGTTTTCAATCGTGCTTGTGCATTCTTCGCCATATCTTCACCAATTTTTATTATCCCCCAAAATCATCAATTCCATATAAAAATTTTAAACCCCATCAAGAGCGGAAAAATTTCTGTGGCGCAAAGGTATAAAAATAAATATAAATTTTTAAATGTTACCAACCTTAAAAACTTTATATACAGAAAAATAACCCTGAGAACAGAGAGCCCAGCTATCAAATATATAACCCAATTAAAATCGCTAGCCACTGGAGTATAGGAGTAAAACATGATAACAAGCACAAAAATAAGTGTTGCTGAATAGATGAAAATGGATAGTCGAAGAAATTCAAAAAAATGTGTGCTTACCATTTCGGTAAACCGCATTAGTTTACTTATCACACGAATCAATAGGAATTTTAAAATAAGTGCAAAAAAAACAAGAGCAGATAGTTTAAGCCAACCATACATGACCATTGCTAATCCATCATACTTTACGGGTACTAGATTTGCAAAGACTTCGTGTTGCTGTTGAAAAACTACTACTAAAACAAAGGCTATAAAAGAGCTGTGTAAAAATAAAATGAACAATGTAAACCTATCAAATAAGCTGAGTTTTCCGGCATTATCTGATCGCAAGACAAAAGTGAATGTTTTGTTAAGTGCATAGTACTCTTTAAATAATTTCGGATTGGTATTATAGGCAATTCCTAATAAACTTGTGAAGAGTAAAAGAGCAATGATATAAAAATTTTTTACACCTCCCTTTTTTCTTTCAATTAAATCATTTTCTATATTTTTTGAGGTTGCTTGATCTGTGATTATTGGCGATATCAAATAGGTGCTAAATTCTTTAAACCTAAGGGACTCATTATAGACAGAAATGTAAAGATTGTCCTTTTTGAATACTGCAAAAAGACTATCAATATTCAGGTTAAAGCATTCATTGGCATCATAAACCGCCATGATTTTTTCTTCAATAAAAAAAGATGTTCCAGCTTGAACACAACAGTGTAGTTGCTGTCCTTTTGCTTCATTTTTTTTAACAAAAAAAGCGAAGCTATTGGCTAATTGCCCTGTGTTTTCTATGAATGGGACATATATATCATGTTTTTGATCATACACTAACCATTCACTTTTAAGATTTTTTTTTGTTTCTTCATCAATCACTGATGAAAAAACTGGTGCGATGAACAATAAAATTATAGCAATATTTAGTAACGAAATTTTTAGAATACCCCTATGCATTGATTACATCTTCTTTTTCCTCTTTCACAAAATAACCTAGCAGTAAACTGATGAATACTGTAAAGATTAAAATGATTAACAGTAATTGAAAATTTCCCAAATCTGAAAATACAAACATAAAACCTATGACCAGCAGGTTGGTTAGAATCATAATCATAAGTACCGTCAATTGTGACCAGCCAAGTGCTAATAAATTATGATGTAAATGATTTCTATCTGGGTGGAAGGGCCATTTACCACTAAATACCCGAATCGTAAATACCCTTAATGTGTCAAAAAGTGGTAGGATTAATATACCGATGGCCAAGGCAGGGGCGGAATCTACAATTTTCATTTCTACGAATTCTATAGCCATGACTGAAAGAATAAAACCACTTACAAGTGAGCCTGTATCACCCATAAATATTCTTGCTTTATGAATATTATATTTTAAGAACCCAAGTGAACCTCCTGCAAGTGCAAAAGCGGCATAAGAATATACATTGTTATAATAATAGAAATAACTGCCAAATACTAGCGAAACAATAAGGATAACTGTTCCAGCAAGCCCATCCATTCCATCAAGCAAGTTAATAGCATTGGTAACGCCTATGATTACAAAAAAAGTAAATACAAAACTTATCTCAGGCTCCAGCTCATAAATACCAAAAATACCTTGGAAGCTAGTGATTTTGACTTTGCCAATGACCATAACGATACCGCCAGCAAGTAATTGGACAAAGAATTTTTTTAATGCAGACACTGATACCAAATCATCTTTTACACCTAAAAAGAAAATAATAAGGCATCCCGCCAACAATTGTTGTACTCCATGCGATAAGACACCAAAAATAGTAAGTGCTGACATAAAACCAGCAAAAATTGCTAATCCGCCCAACCTAGGGGTTAGTGATCTGTGAATGGTTCTATGGTTAGGCCTATCCAATAAACTTTTTGTATGTGCCACAGAAATAATAGAAGGCACTGCAAAAAGAGCTACCAAAAATGCCCATAAAAAGGTCAATACAATATCAAGCATAAAAATTTGTGTACGCTAAAATTTCTG
>CAYRIF010000049.1:12633-17311 GCA_964424205.1 uncultured Roseivirgaceae bacterium
CCCTTGGAAATAGAAAAACCCTTCCCAGATTTCGAAGAAGATTCTACTAATTTCTTAATTCTTTTTCCTGGGAAGAGTACTAAAATAAACTGCTCCAAAGGTTTGAAATTAAAATGAAATAGAAAACCCCCCGTTGTCGGGAATTATACGAAATAAAAATGGAAGGGATAAGAAAATTGTAGTCAATAAAAGCCTTTAAAAATAGAAAAGGGACTTTTAAAATGGTTAGTCTAAAGTGGGTGAGTACTATTTTCCAATAGCCTCTAACTCATTTTTGTAAGACTTTATAGCGCGGTAGATTCCTGAAGCAATATAGACCTGATTCTTTTTTTCATTGAGATACTTTTCTTCTTTGACATTGGTCAAGTAACCAATTTCTACCAATACACTTGGCATTGAGGTTTTCCATAGTACTAGAAACCCAGCTTGCTTAACACCCCTACTATGTCGTTCAACCCGTGTTTTAAATTGCCCTTCAATTTTGTCAGCAACATTCATACTGTTCTCTAAATAGGCATTTTGAAAAAGTGAAAATAAAATATATCCTTCGGTTGAAGTTGGGTCAAACCCTTCGTAGTTATCGATGTAATTATCCTCTTGCAGAATCGATGCATTTTCTCTTACCGCAACATTCAAATTCCCTTTGGTTTTGTGAAGCCCCATCACGTAGGTTTCAGTTCCTGCAATAGCGCTTTTGCTAATCGCATTGCAGTGAATTGAAATGAACAGATCTGCATTATTTCGGTTGGCAATATTTGCGCGCTCGTGTAATTCTATAAATTCATCTGTTTTTCTTGTATATATAATTTTTACATCAGGCAGGTTTTCTTCCAAAATTCTTCCAAGCTCCAATGCCACAGCAAGCGCTACATGCTTCTCTTTTGAAGTTTTTCCATGGGTACCTGGGTCTTTGCCGCCATGCCCAGCATCAATGACTATGGTTTTTAATTTGTAAGTATTACTTTTGTCATCAGGCGTCTGAAAAGACGTAAAAAAGAACAAGGCTAAAGTTGATAATAATATCAGTTTTGAATTCACAGTCAAATGGTTTTTTCTTTAGTAACTACAAAATGTTTGCCATTTATACAAAAGTGCAAAAAAATCTTAGAAAAAAGAAAAATTAACCCCATAGGAGTTGATTATTTGTAAAAAAAACCAATAATTTGGCAGCATCGTAGGTGTGATATTATAAATTGAGCCCTCTCCTTCACAAGGGTTTAACCAGAGCAAAAATAGGCTTTACAAACTCAACACTTCAATTTCCACTCGCCTATTGAGTTTTCGGGATATTTCAAAATCGTTGCTCGTAACTGGCTTTGTTCCCGCAAGTCCTTTTATCATTATTCTATTGCCGTCAATCCCTTTTGCCATTAAGTATTTCCTGATTTTTAAAGCCCTACTTTTAGACAGATCATATTTTAGTTGGTTATTTCCCCGACTATCGGTGTGTCCAGATAGTTTGATTTTCATCGTGGGATATTTCTTAAGTGTTGCTAATAACGCAGCAAATGTTTTTCTAGACTTTGCTAAAATATCTACTGTTGCCTCCTCAAAGTATATAGGTTCAAAGTGAAACAAACTAGCAAGCGGCGTGAGGTAAATATTTTTTTCTAATTCTCTGAAACCATCAATCTTGCAACATAAATGAACTTCATTTTTTTCTGTTTTATAGCCTTTGGCACTGATGTTTAGACGGTAGTTTGTTTCAGGTTTTAGAATTAAACTGTAGCGACCGGTTAGCGGGTCGGTAGTTGTCAATAATGCGATATCTTGTTCAATATCAATTTCCGCAGCTATTGGCTCTTTTGTTTTCGAATTCAGAATTTTCCCTTTAACGAGCAGCATCGGTTCTGGCTTGAATGCTTGTGGTAAGGCAATTCTAAAAATATTTTTGGGGTCGCTCATTGTTCCTTTTCCTTGCACAAAATATGCATAATCTCCCGAAGCAGGCATGCTATAATAGGCATCCCAACCTGCGGTGTTAATACCACTGCCTAGGTTTGTTGGTTTCGTCCAGTTTTTCCAAGTATCATCTATCCTTTTCGTATAAAAAATATCGCTACTGCCGTAGCCACCGTGACCATTGGAAGCGAAGTAAAGGGTCATATCATCTGATGCCAGGAAGGGTGCAAATTCGGCACGTTCGGTGTTTATTCTGTATCCTAAATTATGTGGTTTTGACCAATGGGTTTCATCTATTAAGTGACTCACATAAAGATCTTGCCCACCTACTCCCTCACTTCTATCTATGGCTAGCAATAGGTGTTTACCATTATTAGAAAGGTAAAAATCGGCATATTTACTGCGGTTGTAATAATCTGCTATATTTAATTGCCTTGGATAACCCCACCCATGAGCCCTTTTTGTAGAGATGGATACACCATCAATTTTTTTGTTTGACCACCGGTCATAATGGTTAATGAGTACTAGTTTATTGCCATCGGTACTGACGGCACTCACGCCGTTTGGAAATTTATTGTTTAATGGAGAGCCAATATTTTTGGCGGGTTGCCAGCGACCATTTTTTAGCGTTGAAAAATAGATGTCTTGTTCGTCTTCCTTTCCATCCACATTGCCGGGGTAGTTTTTTCTTGAAAAAAACAAAGTTTTCCCATCAGGGGAAATGAGAGGTTTGATTTCAGAATAGTTGGTGTTTATACTTTCCCCTAGGTTTTCTTTCAACGAAGAAAAAGAGCTTTCTATGTCAAAATTATCAATGCCCATGGCTTTGAATTTTTGTTTGAGGGTGCTTTCATACGCCACATTGGCGATACCGATGGCATCAATCTGACTCCAACCCTTGTTCGAAACCGTACTTAGATTTACTTCCACCTTTTTTACTTTATAACTCGTTTTTTGCAGTTTGATACAAAGCATACGGTATGACATTTTGAGTTGCCTTGTGTCATTTTTGTACACACTATACTTTTTTCCTTTTTCGTCATACAGCGAAACATCAGTGATGCGCCCAGGCAAATAACTTTCTAGAATCAATACCTGTTGCGCATAATGCGGCTCATCAAAATTAACGACTAAAGTGCCAAATGACATGTCTGAGGCTAATCTAAAAGCATGTGGACTTAACTGGCCGTAGGGTTGTGCATTTGGCCTGCCTAATGCTTGTTTGGCAGACCAGTCAGAAGCAGCAAATTCGTTGTGTTGGAAATCTAAATCAGTAGACCAGTATACATCGTTTGAGAATGCTGAGGTAGATAAGAAGACAAATAAAAATAGCCCGAAGCTTTTCAAAAAATGCATATTGTCAAGATTAGTAATGACAAAAGTCACTCTTTTTCCCGAATAATAAAAATATAAATAATATCTATACTATTATAGAAAATATCGATTTGATGTATAACAAAATATAATTAATATTTGCATTGCCAATATGTAATTGAATAACAATTATTTAATTTACAGGTATATTTAGAAACAGAAATTATTTATAACAACTTTTAAAAAATAGAAATATGGCTTTAGTAGGAAAACAATTCCCAAATCTTGAAGTAGATGCAATGAATGAAATGGGAGATACTTTTAAAATTAACGTTTTAGAAGAGGCAAAAAACAAAAAGAAAAAAGTATTACTTTTTTGGTATCCAAAAGACTTTACTTTCGTTTGCCCGACAGAAATTCTAGCTTTTCAAGAGGCAATGGGAGAATTTGATAAAAGAAATACAATCGTCATTGGCGCATCATGTGATACACCTGAGGTACATTTTGCATGGCTGAATACGGCAAAAAACGATGGTGGAATTGAGGGTGTTACATTTCCATTATTGGCAGATACAAACAGAAATCTTTCTAATCAATTAGGGATTTTGGACATTGAGTCTGCGGTTTATAATGAAGAAACCGACACAGTAGTTTACGAAGGATCAAATGTTACTTACAGAGCGACCTATTTGGTAGATGAAGATGGAAAAATATTTCATGAGAGTGTTAACGACATGCCGCTAGGAAGAAACGTTGCTGAATATTTAAGATTAGTTGATGCATATACGCATGTACAAGAAAAAGGGGAAGTTTGCCCTGCAAACTGGGAAGAAGGTAAAGATGCGATGAGCGCTACTAGAGATGGTGTTGCTGATTATTTGAAATCACACTAAAATAAAAAATATGTTAAGCGAATTAAGTGAAGACAATTTAGCCGAAGTCATTGAAAAAAACCCAAAAGTGGTGGTGCAGTTCATGGCAACATGGTGCGGGAATTGCAGAATCATGAAGCCCAAGTTTAAAAAGCTGGCAAGCGAAAATAAAGACATGGCTTTTGTTTTGGTTGATGCAGAGAAGTTTCCTGAGTCTCGTAAATTAGCAGACGTTGATAATTTACCGACTTTTGCGACTTATGAAAATGGCGCCAAAGTGAATCAGACACAGACAAATAAATTTGAGGTTTTAAAAGACTTAGTCAATGAAATTACCAATAATTAAACACCTGACAGCATTCATTGAAAAAAACGATGAGGACTACGTCATTGAAGCCATCGAAGTATTGGAAGACCTGACAGAAGCCTCGTCAATCAAAGAGGAAGAGATGGATATGATTGGTGAATTAATTTCTAATATGTATGGCGCCATTGAGGTTTATAAAGAAGTGAAGAAAGGGACACCAAAAAAGGAGGCTCTTAACGGATTTATGAAACGAGTCTTAGGCGCTATTGATAAGTAGTTTTTT
>CAYRIF010000050.1:0-17273 GCA_964424205.1 uncultured Roseivirgaceae bacterium
CAACACCAGCTAGAAGTCAATCCGACCTTCGGTCGCACTGCTACTAGCCTTATTGATAAAGAATATCAGGGAGATTCATTACAGCATTTTAAAAACCCCAATATTCCAAAGCAAAATTTATACCTACAAAAAATCATCAACTATTGCAGAACAAAAGGTATAGCACTCATATTATTCACAGCGCCCTATATCGATTATGATATAGAAAATGAAGCAGTCATTGACGGGTTTAACAACACTATAATGGATTACAATCTTCCATATTACAATTACCACAACCTGTTGAGAAAAGATTATGACCTATTTTATGATAATAACCATATCAATATTAATGGGGTGCGCATTTTTAATAAGAAAATAGAACGGATACTAGTCAAAGAAAATACCCACCTTTAGTATCTTTGAAACTAGCAAGTAAATATTACATAGCCGCATTGCGTTTTTGAACTTAATTTATTAGTCCACTGTTAACTGACATTATGAAAACATACTACAATCCAGACGACCTTAAAAAATTCGGAAAAGTTGGAAGATTCCAACAAAAATTGGCCGATAAATTCTTTGATTACTATGGCGAAGTGTTTAAAGATGGCGAACTAAGTGCAAAAGAAAAAGCTATCATTGCGCTGGCAGTGGCGCATGCAGTACAATGCCCCTATTGTATAGATGCCTACACCGAAGACTCCATGGAAAAGGGTGCGACAGAAGGTCAGATGATGGAAGCGGTACATGTAGCAACAGCAATTAGAGGGGGTGCTTCACTAGTCCATGGCGTACAAATGATGAATAAAGTGGACGAAATATCGATGTAACTGTCTTGGATTTAAAATCTATACTAAATATTATGACTTTAAAAAATAGGTTTTACTAGAGAATTACAAGGTGGAAAATTGGGTGCTTGCCATTCTTTTACAAAACCATTTTTCGAAACCATATAGAGGTGTTTAAGAAACATATAAGTCTAATTACAATCAAACGTACACATACATTTAACAATACATGAAATCATTAAAAGCAAAAAGCAATCCTTTAGCAAATTACAACCATCAAGTCGAATTGCTTGAAAGTGCCTCTGATGCAGAAGAAATTCCACGATTTTCTGATAAAATAGCTGCGCTTGCCCTTAATCCGCTGAAACCAACCTCACTTGATATATTTCAAATCAATGTGGGGAAAATGTGCAATCAGGTGTGTGCGCACTGTCATGTAGATGCCGGACCAGATAGAAAAGAAATCATGACCAAAGAAACGATGCAGCAATGTTTGGATGTTTTGGCTGCCAATGATTTCAAAACAGTGGACTTGACAGGCGGCGCACCTGAAATGAATCCAAATTTCAGGTGGTTTGTAGAAGAAATTCATAAATTAGGAAAGCATATCATTGTTCGCTCCAACTTGACCATCATTTTAGCCAATCCTAAATACAAAGACTTACCTGATTTTTTCAAAAAATATCAAGTGGAAGTAGTTTCTTCCCTCCCCTTTTACAATGCTGATCGTACCGACAGGCAACGAGGAAAAGGCGTATTTGATAAATCAATCGAAGCCTTGCAAATGCTCAATGCCGTTGGCTATGGTGTAGCAGGTAGTGGATTGATTATTGACTTGGTGTATAACCCATCAGGGGCGTTTCTTCCTGGATCACAAGTTCAGCTGGAAGCAGATTTCAAGCAAAAACTTTTTTCGGAATTTGGCATTGTCTTCAACAAACTATTCACCATTACCAACCTGCCGATCAGCAGATTTTTGGATTACCTTGTTAATTCAGGGAACTATGAGAAGTACATGGAAAAATTAGTGAATGCTTTCAATCCCGAAGCTGCTGCGAATGTTATGTGCCGTAGCATGGTTTCTATCGGTTGGGATGGCTATATTTATGATTGTGACTTCAACCAGATGCTGGACTTAAAAATAGCCACCAAGCAGATCCACATTGTAGACTACAATGCTGCAGCCACACAAAACAGAGATATCATTCTAGGTAATCACTGTTACGGTTGTACCGCAGGGGCGGGTTCTAGTTGTGGTGGGGCGATTGCATAGATTAAAGTTATACTCTTCGTTGATTACCGCCTAATTATCCATAGCCCCATCATCCACCCAGCAAGCAATGGCTTGTTTTTGCTCCTCGGTTATTGAGGAATTCCTAGGCATGTTTCCGCTTTGCGTTCGCGTTTTTATATCGTTGGCATTGGCTTGAACCACAGAAAATATTTCAAAGTCTTGCCTGCCCGTACCTGCCACATGACAACCCGTAACCGCACAACTGGTCTTCATAATATCTGCGACTGAAGCTTGATAACTAATACCACTGGGCACATAAACCTCGCTAATAGTCTGGCAACCTCCTCCATCTTTGGCACTGACCGTGTGCATACCATAGCTTAAACCCGCAAATTCACCAGAGGCTTGAAAGGCGCCATCATCTACCTGATATTGGTAATTTCCATCGCCATTGGAAGCAATAATGGTTAGTCCACCAGTAGAAGTATCACAACCTGCTGGCGTAGCGGTAAAATCAAAACGCACATTACTGATTTCAGGAACAGTAATGTCTTGACTCGCAGCACAGCCATCTGCATCTTTAACAGACACTTTATAGATACCGCCATTTATATTTTTAAAAATATTAGAAGTTTGATCCGCACCGCCATCAAGGTTGTACTCGTAGTCTCCCGCACCACCTGTCGCTTTAATCGTGATTGACCCGTTGGCTTGTGGACAATCTGCCGTGGTGACTATCGCCTGAATATTGATGGTCACTTTACTGCAATCTACTTTTGCTATTTCACTACCGCCACAGGACTGAAGACCTAGGGAAATAGCTGATGTAGCAACTAATAATATGGTTGTAATAGCACTACGTATTTTCATTGGGTGTTTTTTGGTTTTAACACAGAACGTACATTCGGTAATTAGAGTATGTTTTTTCAATATTTATGGCGTTAATACCTTTATTTTTAACCCAATAAAGCATTAGGGCATCTGCTATTCTTCTCTATTCATTAGACTTGTTAACTTGAATTGTATCGTTCTTAACCTGCTCCTGTTTAGTTTTTTTCTTAAATGAGGGATATGTTGTTTTAGAGGAAATATCATAGGCAACAAATGCCAATATTAAAAAAAATAGAACGGCAAAACCTAGAAAAATTTTCTTTGATCTTTTCATTACGCTACTACGATATAAATAAATTCAAGTAAAATTAACTAAATTTTTACAGTAATAAAAACAAACGGACATAAGTGACATGTCATCCATGTAAGAAATAGCAGATGACCTTATTCAATAGATTATAGTCATTCAGCAGAAATTATACCATTTTAATTGGCTACGTATGAGGCATTCATTTGTTAACAAAACCTGTTTAGAAAATTACTTTAATTCAGCTATCAAGTCCTCATTCCTTTTGATATAGCCAAAATCACCACTCGTAGACTCCTTTGCTAATTTAAGAGATGCTTGCGCCGTTGCGATTGCCGCCTTTTTATCTCCTTTTTTAGCAAGCATTCTCGCTTTTGTATGGATATTCCAAAACTGCGTAGGGTTTTCAGCAAGATAAATATCCATCCATTTTAATGCTTGATTGATATCTTTACCTGTATTAAAATAATAATTGGCAGCAGCAATATAGTTGTTCGGATTTACCTTCGTATTTTTCTCTATTGACGCCATGATTGCCTCATCAAAACTAGTTTTCAATGGTATTTTAATCGCTGTTTTATCCCAAGCAATTTCTAAATTGGCAGTTGTATTGTCTTCGCTAATATCTGAAATATTGATGGTTAATGTTTCTACTGTTTCTGCTAGTTTATTTGGTTTTACGCTCACCCTTAAAACTTCATCCTCTGTTTTATAGCCGGCTACATTTCCGCCTAGTTTCAAATCACTATACAGCATAACGTCCCAACTATCAGCACCTGGAATAGTATAAATCATGTACTCTCCAGCTTTCACCTCTTTACCCCCGAAAGAAATGTCTTCACTAAAAGTAATTTTAGTTCCTGAATTGGCTCCTGTTCTCCAAATAGCGCCATACTTTTGCAAGAAATCATCTCCTGCACCAAAAATTGCTCTCCCCTTTTTCTTAGGTCTGAAATAAGAAACCTCAATATCCATTAAACCAAATTTCTGTGTAACCATACTTCCTGGGCTAGGTCGAGGTACTTCAATTTGGGCAGTTGCTTGATTTATACAAAACAACATGGCAAATGCTGCGATGCTTAATAATAATTTTTTCATAATAATATAGATTGTTTAGTTTTAGTATTTTTCAAGTTAAGCTAACGTAACCGAAAGAGAAAGGTTTTATTAGAAATATGGTTTTATTAACTTTGCCACCACATAAATCACAGTACCATGCGCATGCACACTTTCTTCACATTTATATTCGTATTCATTTTCCTGTTTTCTTGCAGTGACAAGCAACAAAAAGAAACCAATCAAGAAAAAATTAAAATTGAAGAAAATGCCGAAAAGAAATTCGACAACGCTTTGGAAGAAGTAACCTATGATTGGGAAACTGCCACTAAGGAATTTAAGAACACTGTGTACAATGCATATAGTGATAAAATTGAATTATATGATGCAGATGGAAATGAGGTAATTAAAACAATAAACTTCCCTATCAACACAGAAAAGAAACAGCTGTTATTAAAAATAATGAAGGCGACATTAGCACACAACAAATCAGAAATAAAAAAATTCAAAAGTAAAATTTCTAAACAAGACCTTGAAGATGAGGTTATAAGAACGGTAATGGACAAAAATACCCTTATAAAATGTCAGAATTTCATCACTACTTTTGAGGCACTATCAGTCGAAAATAAAAAAGACCAACAACAAATGCTCGTCCTAATTAAAGGACTTTACACGCAAGACGATATTATAAGTCCTAGAGATTTATCAGCACTCATTCAAAATTTTGTAAAACCAAAAATAGAAGGCATTTAAAAACCGCTACTAACCTGTGAGTCCCACGAATAATTTATTCCATAGAAGGTATAGGGAATATGAGATTTGAGGCATCAAAGAAGAAAGAATAGCTGGTTTGATACTTTTATGTTTTGAAGATTACATTTTCTTTGCCTTTTCGCCAGCTGGCGAACTTGAAATTCTCCGTCAAACTCAGGTTACAACCTCTCATAAAATTTAAATACGATTGGTAGCGTCATCCTAACCCGAACGGGCTTTCCTCTTTGTTTTCCAGGACGCCACTTTGGTGATTCTTTCAAAACCCTTGCTGCCTCTTCGTCACAACCAAAGCCAATGCCTTTCACCACCTTTATATTACTAATAGTTCCATCTCTATCAACCACAAATTCCACAAAAACCTTCCCTTGTATTTTCGCTTGTTTCGCTTGCATAGGATATTTTATATTCTCTCCTATGTATTTATAAAAAGCAGGCATTCCTCCTTTTGGAGCTGGCTGCTCCTCCACAATGAAAAATATCTCATCTACTTCTTCTTCCGCAACTTCTTCATGTATCACCCTTTCAATTTCAGCATCTTCAGTAATTTCAACATCTAGATTTATCTCAATTTCCTCTTCTATTACCTCCACATCTGGCACTTCTACAATACTAATCGCTTGCATCTTTGGTGGCGGTGGTGGTGGTTGTTCTGTCGGTGGCACTTCTAACAACTCTTCGAATTTATCAGGCGCAATAGTCCCTAAATCCATCACTTCATCACTATCATATGTTTTCCACTGAAAAGAAAGGATGCTTATCCCCAAACTAATAACTAGTCCTACAGATAAAAACAATGGCCGTAATAGATTAGATTGAATTGTCCGCGCTCTTTTTTTTGTTATCATATCACTCACTATCAAAAACCATTTCTTTTTTTGACTTGCTGTTAGTACTGCCACTTTGGTTTTCGTCGAATTAGCATTCTTTTGCTCAAAAAAACTTCTCATAATTTTAGTGTTTTCCAGTTTCTAAATATACTTCATAGGAATTTTAGCTAAAATTCAAGACTTTTAAAATGACTAAAGTCATTAGTAGCTATGATTTAAAACAGTTATCTAAAAATTAATAGGCGAAAAAACTTATAAGAAATGTGGGCTTAAAATAAAATCTACCCAAGGAGTTAAACCAAAAAATTTCCTTTTTCAATTAACTTAGTAAGTTCACTTATTTTATTATTGGTAAGCATGGCTCGTAATCCCTGTTTATAGACAATAGTAATCTCATGCAGGGGACAAGGATTTTTGTCTGAGCAATTATCTAAACCCATGACGCATCCTTCCATGAAATTCACACCATCCATCTGTTCAACTACTTTGATGAGTGGCCTTTTTAAATTTTCCGGAGACAGATAAAATCCACCAAACTTTCCCTTCATAGAGGAAACTAAATCATGTTTTGCCAATTGTTGTAGTAATTTGGCTAAAAAATGTGCCGGAATACCTAGAGAATTTGCTATTTCCTTTGCCGAAAATTTCTTTTTTTCGGTTGAACTTTGTGCTAAAAATAATACTGCTCTCAGTGCATATTTACATGAATTAGAAAACATAATGGTTGCTTTTATTTTTAGTAGGGCAAATATTATTATAAATATCTAGAAAACATGATTTTCACAATGATTTTACAAATTACAGTGAATCAAAAAATACAGGGTAACAGTTTTTTGCTAACTTTGTTTTTTTAGAAACTTTTAAACCTCCTATGAAAGAAATTCATTCACTAATTTTGATAGCTGCCTTGGCATTTTTCTATCATTATAGTAATCGTTCAAATACTACCCCTTTTAACAAAATAATGTACACGCAACATAAAATCATTACCGACACGTTGAAAAATAAGGGAATTGGTTCATTCAAGGAGATCAGACTTGATTCAGAAATTAATGAAGCCCTAGCAAAGGAAGGTCAATACACTTATGAAGCAAAATGTTCTGCTTGTCACAAAATTAATAAAAGCTTTGTAGGTCCTGCGTTGAAAGGCATTTTTGAAAAACGATCACCTGAATGGATCATGAATATGATATTAAACCCTGAAGAGATGATGCAACAGGACTCCACCGCCATGGCACTTCAGGAAGAATACCATGGAATACCAATGCCAAATCAAGAATTGACAACTGAAGAAGCAAGAGCCATATTAGAGTATTTCAGAACACTATAGAAAAACATATAGCTACTTTTGTAAAAAAAGTAACACACACCAATAAAACATGACATAAATCATGCTTTTATAATTTAATTATTCATTTATTTGCAAATCAATAATGAGATAATAACATCTTATTATCTTATATAAATAAAACTTACTTATAACCATTAAAATTATTATCCATTATGAAAAAAATTCACATCCTATTAATGACCGCTGCAGCATTTTCTTATGCTTGTGGTGGTAACTCAACAAATGAAAGTACGTCTGAAGCAACGGAAACAGCGACAGAAGAAACTACAGCTGAAGTTCAAGAAGAGACAGCGGACCCATTGCAAAACAAAGGGATTGGCCCAATTACAGAAATTACATTAGATGCTGAGGTGAATCAAACCATGGCAGATGCAGGTAAAGAAGTCTATGGAACCAAATGTACTGCTTGTCATAAAGCAGATAAAAAATACATCGGACCATCACCTAAAGGAATTCTAGAAAGGAGATCACCTGAATGGGTAATGAATATGATATTAAATCCTGACGAAATGGTAAAGGAAGATCCAACGGCCAAAGCACTTTTGGTAGAATTTAATGGTACACCTATGGCTAATCAAAACTTAACAGAAGAAGAGGCTAGATCAGTTTTGGAATATTTTAGAACACTATAGATATATAAAAATTATGAAAAGATTAAATCAACTAACACTAGTATTGGTTCTTCTTGTTGCTGCTTGCAGCAACAACAAGAAGAATACCACCACTAAAGCAACAGTAAGTGAAACAGAAAGTGCTACGGCAGTTAGCAATAATACGCCAAAGGGACAAGCATCCGTTGCTGACGACGGTGTATCAGCAAAAAATATTTTGCAAGTTGCCATGGCATCGCCGGATCACACCACGCTAGTAGCGGCTGTAAAAGCTGCTGAAATTGAGCATGTATTGGTTAATGCAGGACCTCTCACAGTTTTCGCTCCCAATAATGCCGCCTTTGCGGCTTTGCCTGAAGGAACAGTAGAAAATTTACTGAAGCCTGAAAACAAAGCTACTTTGGCTAATATTCTCACCCGTCATGCTGCTCCTGGCACCTTTGATGTAAAGCAACTGAAGAAGGAAGCAAAAAAGGGCAGGAAAATCTATTCTGCTACTGGCGATTATTTTGAAGTAACCGTAGAGGGCGATGATATTTATGTAGCTGGTGCCAAAGTGCTTGCTACCATCAAAACGTCAAATGGTATTATTAATGTAATCGACAAAGTTATTTTACCAGAAGAAAAATAAACAATTATTAATTTATAAATTATACTAACATGAAATCAATATTAAAATCATTTATCATTGTTATTGGCTTTTCAATGATTTTTATGAGCTGCGGAAAAAAAACAGACAAGACCGCAAGAGCTGGTGCACTATCCGGAAATCTAGCAGCGCGTTCTTTTGTTGCCCCTGGGGAACATGATGAATTCTATGCATTTGTTTCAGGTGGTTTTAGTGGTCAATTGGCCGTTTATGGCCTCCCTTCAGGAAGATTATTTAAGGTGATACCAGTTTTTTCACAAGATGGTGAAAAAGCATATGGGTACAACGAAGAAACAAAACCAATGCTTAATACCTCACACGGTTTTATTCCATGGGATGATTCTCACCACCCTGACATTTCGCAAACCAATGGCGAACTAGATGCTAGATGGCTGTTTATCAATGGGAATAATACCCCACGTATTGCCAGAATTGATTTGACTACATTTGAAACCTCGGAAATAATAGAAATACCAAATTCGGCAGGAAACCATAGTTCTTCTTTTGTGACTGAAAATACAGAATATGTTGTGGCAGGGACAAGATTTTCTGTTCCAGTACCACAACGTGACATGCCCATTGCAGAATACAAAAGTAATTTCAAAGGCGCTTTGACATTCTTAAGTGTTGATCCTGAAACAGGCGAAATGAAGATTAAGTTTCAAATTCTTATGCCAGGATTTAATTATGACCTGTCACATCCAGGAAGAGGAAAATCGCATGGATGGTTCTTCTTTACCACCTATAATACCGAAGAATCCAATACCTTATTAGAAGTAAATGCGTCGCAAAATGACAAAGATTTTATTGCTGCTATTAACTGGAAGAAAATTGAAGAATATGTAAATAATGGTGGTGGCACAAAAGTGCCTGCTAATTATGCACACAATGTTTATAGTGATGAAACACATAGTGCCACTTCAACCATGATGAAAGAGGTTTTAACAGTAAACCCTGCGGATGTTCCTGGTGCTATTTATTTCATGCCTACTCCAAAATCTCCACATGGTTGTGATGTTGACCCATCAGGTGAATACATTGTTGGCAATGGAAAATTGGCTGCTTCTTTAACGGTACATTCTTTTAGCAAAATGCTCAAAGCCATTGAAGGCAAAAAATTTGATGGTGACGCTTATGGTATCCCAATTTTAAAATTTGAGGAGACATTAGCAGGCACAGTAAAACAACCTGGTTTAGGACCGTTGCACACCGAATTTGATGGGAAGGGTAATGCCTATACCACTTTCTTCATATCATCAGAAGTTGTTAAATGGAAATTGGGAACTTGGGAGGTATTAGATAGAAAACCAACCTACTACTCCGTTGGTCACTTGATGATACCTGGAGGAAACTCCAGAAAGCCCTTTGGTAAATATTTAGTTGCCATGAATAAAATCACCAAAGACAGGTATCTTCCAACAGGCCCAGAGGTATGCCAATCGGCACAACTTTATGATATAACCGGAGATAAAATGGAGCTTATCCTTGATTTTCCAACCATAGGCGAGCCACATTATGCTGCTGGTATTCCAGCTGATTTAATAGCACCTAAATCGAGGAAAATATATAAATTAGAAGAAAACAAACATCCTTATGCTACAAAAAGTGAAAAGGAAGCAAAAGTGGTGAGAGATGGAAAAACAGTTCATGTTTATATGACCATGATTAGATCTCACTTTGCACCTGACAACATTGAAGGCGTACAGGTTGGGGACAGGGTGTATTTTCATGTAACCAACCTCGAACAAGATTATGACGTACCGCATGGCATCAGTATGATTGGTGCGAATAATTCAGAATTATTGATTATGCCAGGGCAAACAGAAACGTTTACTTGGGAACCAAAACAAGAAGGTGTTTGGCCATTCTATTGTACCGATTTCTGTTCAGCACTACACCAAGAGATGCAAGGATATGTAAGGGTATCTCCAAATGGTTCCGACGTACCTTTAAGTTGGTCCCTAGACGGAGAGTAGTTTAATGTTTATAATGGAGTAGTTTTGGGTAGGAACTAAAATGCCTGCCCAATTCTTTTCTCTTTCACCGAATACAAAAAAATACAATCATGAAAGTATCAAGAATAGTAATGATTTTAGGTGCGCTATTGTTACTAGCGCTATTTACTTTTCCTTTATGGAATATCACATTGGAAGCTCCACAATATCCTAACGCCATCGGCATGGATATCTGGATTAATAAAATCGCAGATCACAATCCAAACGACATCAAAAATATAAACTTGATGAATCATTATGTAGGCATGAAATTTATACCTGAACACATGGCTGAATTTGATGTTTTCCCTCCGGTTATTGCCGTGATGGTACTGTTTGGGGTGCTGCTAGGTTTCAAGGCTAACTATAAATGGTTTTTGGTTTGGTTTGTTTTGATGGCTATATTAGGTGCTGCAGGACTCTACGACTTCTATTTATGGGAATATGATTATGGACATAGCTTAAGCCCCAAAGCGGCCATTAAATTTATGGATGCCGATGGCAATCCCATGGCCTATCAACCACCCTTATTTGGCACTAAAAAAATACTTAATTTCACTGCACACTCCTACCCGATGGTTGGTGCATATTTGATGTTTACTGGCATGTTCATGACGCTTATTGCCTTTTTTATAGGAAAAAAAGAAAGCACAAACTGATGAAAAATCTTTGGAAATTATACTTACTAGGTATCCTTATATTTGTTTCAGCCTGTTCTGTAGAGCCGGTACAGATTGAATATGGCAAGGACGCCTGTCATTTTTGCAAAATGAATATTGTTGACAAACAACATGCGGCCGAGTATGTTACTAAAAAAGCAAAAGCATATAAATTTGATGCGGTAGAATGTCTGTTGAACGAACTAAAAACCAAAAACATGGATGATATTCAACTGATTTTGGTCAATACCTACGATAAGCCTGGCAATTTTGCAATCGCGGAGCAATCAACCTATCTGATTAGCGAAAACTTACCAAGTCCAATGGGTGCCTTTATCACTGCCTTTGAAAATAAGGAAACAGCCATTGCCGTTCAAAAAGAAAAAGAAGGAAATATTTATAAATGGCAAGCACTGATTAGTACGTTTTACAAAAACAAATAATTATTTTTGCTCAAGGGTTTAAATTTGGCATATGCATAAAACACGTGGCTTTTATGCTACAACGTAATCAATAATTCATCCGATAAAATCAATTTTTAATGCACAAAACAATTCTTTCTTTACTCTTTATGGTAATGCTGATACCAACACAAGCAAAGGAAATCGAAGTTTGTGCTAAATGTAAAATAAAGCGTATCAAAAAAGCAATTTCAATTGCACACAAAGGCGATAAAATTGTAATCAAGAAGGGAACTTTTTATGAATACGGCATCATCATTGACAAACCCTTGAAAATAATCGGACAGCAATACTCCATTGTAGACGGAGGAAAAAATGCTATCATTGATGGCGGTAAAAGAGGAGAGATTTTCACCATCACTGCAGATAGTGTAACCATAGAAGGACTTACCATCATCAACGTGGCTAGAAGCTATACGAAAGATCATGCAGCCATCAGAGTCAGTAAAGCAAAGTACTTTACCATAAAAAATAACGTATTAAAAAATGTATTTTTCGGTATTCTAATAGAAAAATCACATTTTGGAACCATCGACAATAACCAAGTAAGCAGTAATGCGAAAGGCGAATTTGACTCAGGAAATGGAATTCATATTTGGCATAGTTCAGATGTTAAAGTTACCAACAATGTCCTGTCAGGTTTACGCGATGGTATTTATTTCGAATTTGTCACCAATAGCATCATCACTAACAATCTAAGCAAACATAATGTACGATATGGTTTGCATTTTATGTTTTCAAACCATGATGAGTATTATGATAACCGCTTCGAGTATAATGGTGCTGGGGTAGCGGTTATGTTTTCTAAATTTATTGTAATGAAGCGTAATACCTTCACCAAAAATTGGGGTTCAGCTTCCTATGGTTTGTTACTCAAAGAAATTAATGACGCAGAAATTGAAAATAATATTTTCAAAGAAAATACCAAGGGCATAGAAATTGATGGTACTACAAGAATTAACTACAAACATAACGAGTTTATCAATAATGGCTGGGCCATTAAAATAACAGGCGGTTGCTATGCAAATATTATTGAAGAAAATAATTTTGTGTCTAATGCCTTTGATCTTGCCATCAATAGCAAACTAAATGACAACAGCTTTGACCATAATTATTGGAGTGACTATACAGGGTATGATTTGGACAAGGACGGAATTGGTGACATCCCCTACCGACCTGTAAAATTATTCAATTATATTGTCAATAAAACACCTGAGAGTATTGTAATGCTTCGAAGTCTTTTCATTGACATTATTAATTTTTCAGAAAAAGTAAGTCCGGTATTCACACCTGACGATGTTTTAGACAACCACCCTTTCATGAAAAAAATAACATTCTAGCCTATGGAAAATATAATTGCCGTCAATAAATTACATAAATCTTTTGGTGCTAATAAGGTATTACGTGGTGTTGACCTCAACATCACAACCTCAGGGATTATAGCCGTGCTTGGTCCAAATGGTTCTGGAA
Source organism: uncultured Roseivirgaceae bacterium (assembly GCA_964424205.1). GTDB lineage: Bacteria > Bacteroidota > Bacteroidia > Cytophagales > Cyclobacteriaceae > CAYRIF01. The sequence continues at coordinate 12,995 of CAYRIF010000050.1, forward strand.
AAACTACTTTAATCAAAAGCATACTGGGGATGGTACTTCCTAATGCTGGTGAAATTAGGGTACTGGGAAATAACACGAAAGGAGAATGGAAATACAAAACAGATATTACCTACCTACCTCAAATTGCCCGTTTTCCTGAAAACTTAAGCGTTTCTGAGCTTATTAGTATGATTAAAGACCTGAGAGGTCAGCAAGCAAACACTGAACCCCTGATTGAAAAGTTTGGCTTAGAAGCGTTTTTAAATCAAAAACTTGTAAATCTATCTGGAGGTACCAAACAAAAAGTAAACCTAGTGCTAACTTTCATGTATGATACACCTATCGTTATACTTGACGAGCCCACCACGGGTCTTGATCCCGTCGCTTTATTATCACTCAAGAAAATGATACAGGAAATGAAAAAGCAAGGAAAAACCATTCTCATCACCTCGCACATCATGCAGTTTGTAGAAGAGGTAGCAGATGATATCATTTTTCTATTGGAAGGAGTCATCCATTTCAGAGGAAGTGTGGGTTCCTTAAAAGAAAAATACCAAGCCAATAATATAGAACAATCAATTGCCAAAATGCTAATTGATAGTGAGCAACATGTTAAACAAGCATCAAATTAAAATGTAATGTATAAAATACTTAAATATTCATTTTTTGATTTGATACGGAGTAAATGGAACTACGTTTATTTTCTATTTTACTTTCTTATCACTATTTCGCTTTTATACTTGAGTGGCGATGTATCCAAAGTAGTGATTAGTTTGATGAATATCATCCTCACCTTGGCACCACTTATCGCTACCATCTTTGGCGTGATGTACTATTATAATTCCAGAGAATTTGTAGAATTACTATTGGCACAGCCTATCAAACGAAAGCATATTTTCATTGGGCAATATCTAGGACTTGCCATATCACTAACATTAAGCTATTTGATCGGCGTTGGAATTCCTTTTGCGATATATGGAATTTTTGCTTCTGCCGCTATCTGGAATTTCTCAATTCTATTAATCGTTGGCGCATTTCTGACTTTTATTTTTACTGGTATTGCCTTTTTAGTGGCCTTGCACAATGAGAATAAACTAAGGGGTTTTGGACTGGCTATTATGGTTTGGTTATTTCTAGCAGTCATATACGATGGCTTATTTTTGCTTTCCCTCATGGCATTAAATGAATACCCATTAGAAAAATTTTCATTAGTTGCTTCCATCATTAATCCAATTGACTTGTCACGAATACTGATATTGCTCAAGTTAGACATCTCTGCACTTATGGGTTATACTGGCGCAGTATTTAGAAAATTCTTTGGACAAAATACTGGTATGATGATCTCTATGCTTGTATTAATTGTATGGACGATATTGCCAGTCTATTTTATCAATAGAAAAGTGAAAAAAAAGGATTTTTAATTCTAAAATTGATGTAATTTACAGGTCAGTGAAAAGAATAGTAGCCATATCGTTTGTATTATTCTATATGACAGCAATGCTACGCCCTATGCTACCATACATAGAGTATAGCCTTAATAAAGAATATATAAAAACCGTGCTGTGTATAAATAAAGATGAGCCAATGAGTATGTGTGAGGGTTCGTGTTATTTAAAGAAAAGAATTCAGGAAGAAAGCAAAAAAAACAAAGACAGTGCCGCCAAGCAATTAAATACGCAAAAACATCCGATTGATTTTATGCGATTCTTCTCGTATAAGCTTTCCGTTATCCCTACAAACAATAAAGCAACAACATCAGCGTATCTAAACAATTATGATTTCCTTTTCATAAGAAATGTACTGCAACCACCCAAAATTTAATCAGACATATTTGTTTGCATAGTGCAAAATAAATAGGTTGATTAGGTTAATACTGTCCTAAAGGAAGGATATTCCCTTATTTTATTCACAATCGATAGCCTTACGTTTTTCCTTTGAAAACTTCATGTGCTATCACCACTATTCTAAAGACTAGGAATAGCACATTTAATGGACAACCAATCTATTGCTATTCAAACAATATGTCATGATTCAAAGATAATATACTACCAAGTATATTGATTTAGTGTTAGTAGAGAGCCTGTTGGATTAAGCCCCCTTCAGGCTCTTTTTTTTTAAAAGTCACCTGCCCATAATACGTAGAAATATATTAGTGTAAACACTGTCAGAAAAACGAGTCCCGCAATGGCAAGCGTTTTAAGCCATGGTTTTGGTTTATAGGATTCAGGGAAATCCTTATTAAAAATCATCATATAATTCAGATACCCTGCCAATGGCGCAATCGTAAAAGACATCGCCGTGGCAAAGTCAACCAAGCTTTTAAGATTATTAAGAAATTGCGAAATGATAAGGAAAGTTCCGATAGACATTACAATGGTAGTCAAAATGTACACATTGCGAGAGTCATCATTTTTCTTCCACAGTAGCTTTATAGAACGCGAGGCAGCCCTACTATATCCATCAATCACCGTTACCGTAGTACTAAACATGGTGGAGAATGCAGCCAACAAAATAACATAATAACTCCACGCACCAATGGCGGAGGTAAACATCGTTATTAATTGATGAGCAAAGGCTGGCGCACTATTTGGAAGTGCCACTCCTGTGCCGTAAAGAATCATAGCCCCCAATGTGAGAAATAATATGGCAAGTATGGCGGATATCCAGTAACCAAAATTAAAGTCAAACAATGTTTCTTTGAGTGTCGGACGATAGCCAGTTTGTTTGATTCTTGCTTCAGCCCAAAGGCTTGTCCAAGTGGATACATCTACCGCTGTTGGCATCCATCCCATGAGGGCTATGAGAAATAATATCCCACCACTACTAAATATTTTTGGAGGCACAAAACTTTCAACGTGTGGTGCCCTGCCATTAATCAAACTACTGACCACCGCCGCAACTACTGATATCACCAATATGACGCCCACTATTTTCAGCGTGCTGTCCAATATTTTAAACTTACCGACCACCAATATTAGCGAGCATATCACCAAGAGTATGATTACCCAGTTAGAAATGCTTAGATTAATATCAAATAGATTACTAAATAGACCCGCAGTAACGAAAGTCACGGCAGCCGATACAATAAACATGGAACACACCGTAATCAGTAAATACAACATCAATATCCACTTGCTCTTTTTATAGTACCCGTCAATAATACTCACTCCTGTGGCGCTTGTATACCTAGAGGCAAATTCAAAAAAAGGATACTTAAAAACATTAGCCAAAATTACGGCACCAATGAGCATAAAACCATATTGCGCTCCCGCCCTTGTGGACTGCACTAGGTGAGACACACCTACACAAGTACTAGCAAATAAAATACCTGGTCCGAGGGTTTTGATTAGTTGTTGATATTGTTGTTTCATTTCATCTCAAATTTTACAGACTTCCAATTACAATAATTATTTTGTCATTTAAAAAAAAACGCTAACTTTATTCCAAAAAAAATGATGTTAAAAAGAACATCCACTATACGCTTCTCATAAATTCTATAAAAAATGAACGCTCAATTACAAAAAGCATCCTCTAAAGCCCGCCAAGTAACCCAAGAAGAGGTTAACGAATACCAAAAGAATGGGGTAGTGAAATTATCAGGAGCTTTTGAAATGGATTGGATAAACCAATTAAGAGAAGCTACAGAAGTTGCTTTAAATAATCCTGGACCCTATGCTGAAGAATACGCAAAAGGGGGAGGTCGATTTTTTGGTGATTTAGATGTGGCAAAGCGTTTTTCAGCATTTAATGATTTTATTTATAACTCAGGAGCGGCAGACATAATGGGGAGCATCTTAAAGTCACAAAAAATAAATTTTTTCTATGACCAATTGCTCGTCAAAGAACCAGGCACAGGAGCACCAACTCCATGGCATCAAGACATGCCCTATTGGGCAATTTCAGGCAAACAAATTGCTTCGATTTGGTTACCAATGGATATCGTAGACAAAGAGGTAAGTTTGAAGTATGTGGCAGGCAGTCATTTATGGGAAGCCTATAACCCACATAATTTTATTGACGACTCTGCTTATGAAGGAACAGGCTTGCCAGAATTACCAGACATTGACGCAGCACCCGATAAGTATGAATTACTAGGATGGGATATGACACCAGGTGATTGTTTAGTCTTCCAAGGAATGATTGTTCATGGTGCCAAAGGTAACACCTCCAATAACCGAAGACGGGCTTGGGCAACGCGATGGACTGGTGATGATGTCAGGTACAACAAGCGCAAGGGAAAAGTTGCTATTCCACAAGAAGATCCTGGGCTGGCACACGGAGATGTGCTTGATAGTGATGC
>CAYRIF010000051.1:0-4588 GCA_964424205.1 uncultured Roseivirgaceae bacterium
GTATGCTTACCCATGGGGCTTAAGTATCGTATTGTTGATAAAAGAGTAGTGATTGTTAGTGTACAGTAAAGGGTAATTATTCCCACACCCTAAGTCGGTAGAAAATCCATAGGCAGGTTTCTACCGACTTTTTTTATTCATAGGATTTGCTGATTTTTGCCAAATGAAACAGACCATGTCTGAAATAATGGTTGAGATAAAGACCTGCTCTACAAAACTTATGTGGCACACCACAATATCTGTATTTTTACAAAAATGAGAATAGGACTACTTTCCGATACACACGGACACCTTGATGAGAAAATATTCAAACACTTTGCCGACTGTGATGAAATATGGCATGCTGGAGATATTGGCACTTTGGAGGTGGCTCAAAAACTAGAACAATTCAAACCCATACGAGCTGTTTATGGCAACATTGATGGACAAGACATTCGCATCAGTTGCCCAAAACATCTAAAATTCATGTGTGAAGGACTGAAAGTATGGATTACACACATCGGTGGTTATCCACCACGTTATAACAAAGAAATGCTAGCACTGCTCAGAAAAAGCCCCCCTGACATTTTCGTTTGTGGACATTCTCATATTCTAAAAATTATGAAAGACCCAAAACTTAACAACCTCCTCTATTTAAACCCAGGTGCAGCAGGGATTCATGGTTTTCACAAAGTAAAAACATTAATACGATTCGACATCGATGATAAGAAAATTAGTAATATGCAGGTGATTGAATTAGGGAAGAGCGCCTAATTTATGGAAACCTATAACCTACAGAAATATGTAAGCCACGGTTAAGAAATTTCAGACTTGCAAGATCACCGTTGTCATCATCTCTTAAATCAGATAATCCCAAAGCATAGCGCATACCAATATGTAATTCCGAATTCAGCTGATACTTAGCACCCAAGTTTAATGTAAAATCAACAGCATTATTATAAAAGCCTTTAAGGTCAAAATTAGTGCCGCCAATTTTTGTTCGTGCCGCCATCAAAAAGCCAATTTCAGGGCCTCCTTGCAAATACAAATTATCATATACTTCATAATTAACAAGCACAGGAATACTAATATAATGTAAACTCAATGTAGCCTCCTTTGACTTTGCTCCTTTGTTAAAATAAATAAACTCTCCCTGCAAGTTTAGTTTTTCAGTTATTTCATATATGCCAAATCCTCCAAAATGAAAGGATGGCTTGATGCTGTTATCAAAAGAAATAAATTCCCCAGGAGCAACATTGACTGCTATTCCTTTAAGATTGACTAAACTGAACCCCCCTTTAACTCCCAGCTCAATCTGACCAAAAACATTTTGACTAAACAGAAAAAACACGATACCAGCAATAAATCCTTTTTTCATCATAACATTATATAAATAATGAGGAAAATTACTAAAGATTAGTCGTTTTAGAAAATGTATCATTGATTAATAAAATTTAATTTGTTACCTTCAAGCTATATTTAATAAAGGCTTATACTTTACATAATTCCAAACTATGAAAATAGGAATCCTTAAAGAACATAACGATGCAAGGGTGGCAATTATTCCTGAAATTGCTAAATCATTAACCGCAGAGAATAACGAAGTATTTGTAGAAGCAGGAGCGGGTGCATTATCCTTCATCGGTGATGCGCTATATACAGAAAATGGCGCTACTGTTACAGACAGAGAATCTGTGCTTAAAACAGCAGACTTACTAATATCCGTTAATCCACTGGAAGAAGCTGACCGAAGTAAGCTCAAAAAAAACACCATTATCATTTCTCTTTTTCAGCCTTATGCTGATGCAACAATATTAGATAAAATTGCTTCAAAAGGACTGACTGCCATGAGTATGGACATGATTCCAAGGTCTTCGATAGCCCAGGCGATGGACATTCTTTCATCCATGGCTTCGGTGGCAGGTTATAAAGCGGTCATCAAGGCCATGGATTATTTACCACGTTACTTTCCAATGTTAACTACTGCGGCAGGAAGCATTCCACCAGCAAAAGTGCTGATACTGGGTGCAGGGGTGGCAGGATTACAAGCCATTGCCACTGCAAGAAGAAACGGTGCAAAAGTGGAAGCCTTCGACACACGCCTTGCTGCCAAAGAAGAGGTGGAAAGTTTAGGGGCAAAATTTGTGATGGTGGAAGGTGCCACAGATGACAAAGGTGCAGGTGGTTATGCCGTTGAACAAACCGATGAATACAAACAAAAACAAAGTGCACTCATCCAAGAAAAAGCTTCCAAAGCAGATGTGGTAATTACCACCGCCCAACTCCGAGGCAGACCCGCTCCTACTTTGATTACCAAAGAAACAGTAGGCATGATGAAAAACGGCGCAGTAATTGTTGATTTGGCAGCTTCTACAGGAGGAAATTGTGAACTTTCAGAGAATGATAAGGTGGTAGAACGCAATGGCGTCATTATCATTGGAAACTCAAATTTAGCAGCAACAATGCCAATGCATGCGAGTCAACTGTTCAGTAAAAATATTTATAATTATCTACAGGTTTTTATCAAAGAAGGTACTTTGGCGTTAGACTTAGAAAATGCAATTATGAAATCAAGCTGTATCGTGCATGAAGGAAAAATTAGATACGGAAAATCTTAACACAAAACATTAAAAATATGGATGTCATTTTACAATTTTTGAATGAGAATCTAACAATGATATATTTGTTGGTTTTTGCCTCCTATTTAGGCATGGAAATTATTTCAAAAGTTCCTACCGTCTTGCATACACCGCTCATGTCAGGAGCAAACGCCATTAGCGGTGTCGTGGTGATTGGTGCTATTTATCTATTACGACAATCAGCACCAAACGATTATTTTGCTATGATTCTTGGTCTTTTAGGAATCACCTTAGCTACTATCAATGTCGTTGGCGGTTTTGCGGTGACCAATAGAATGTTGGAAATGTTTAATAAGAAAAAGAAAGCCAAATCATAGAACGTTATGGAAGCACTGACAACACTACTGGATTATACCTACCTCTTTAGCATTGTACTCTTTATTATTGGTTTGAAAAAACTGAGCCACCCTGAGACCGCCCGAAAAGGCAACTTGATGGCAGCCTTGGGAATGGGATTGGCTATTTTCGCTTCTCTGGTCTATCCTATCGAAGGGGCTAACAATAATTATATCTGGATTATCGCTGCCTTGATTGTTGGTGCTGCCATTGGACTAGGGGTTGCTAAAAAAATAAAAATGACTGCCATGCCTGAAATGGTGTCGCTCTTTAATGGACTAGGTGGCGCCAGCACCATGCTTGTGGCATTGGTTGAGTTTTACAATTATCCAGGAGCTACTGACCCTTTAAACGGACAAATGATTACCACCGCTTTTGCACTTTTTGTGGGGAGTATTTCTTTTACAGGCTCTATGATTGCTTATGGAAAACTACAAGGTTTTTTAAGAGATTCTTTGGTGCTTCCAGCACCACAAATTCTTAACATGATTATGTTAGTTCTTTCTATCGCTGCAGGTGCGTTTTTACTCAGTCAGCCAGAAATTAATTTCAATTATGTACTTGTTTTATTAGCACTGTCGCTCGTGTACGGCGTCACTTTTGTAACACCTATTGGAGGAGGAGACATGCCGGTAGTCATCTCCTTGCTTAATTCTTTTACAGGAATTGGCGCTGCCTTAGCAGGGCTAATTTATGGAAATCAGGTGATGATTTTTGGTGGTATATTGGTAGGCGCATCAGGTACAATCTTAACCGTTCTCATGTGTAACGCCATGAACCGCTCGCTTTTCAATGTAGTCATTGGTGGATTTTCTAGTTCAGGAAAAGCAGCAGCAGGAGACGATGGTGATCAAGTAGCCAAAGAAGCAACAGCTACTGATGTTGCCATCCAGTTAAAATACGCACAAAAAGCAATCATTGTGCCAGGCTACGGACTAGCTGTGGCACAAGCACAACACACCATCCATGAACTAGAAAAAATACTAGTCGAAGAGGGCGTAGATGTAAAATATGCCATCCATCCTGTGGCAGGTAGAATGCCTGGACATATGAATGTACTCCTTGCTGAGGCGGATGTGCCGTATGAAAATTTACTTGAATTAGAAGCTGCCAACAAAGAATTTCCTTCGACAGATATCGTACTAGTTGTCGGTGCCAATGATGTGGTGAATCCTGCCGCCAAAGTTGATGAAAGCAGTCCAATTTATGGCATGCCAATCCTCGATGTGCAGCTTGCCAAAAATGTAGTGGTCATGAAACGAAGCATGAACCCTGGTTATGCAGGCATTCAAAATCCATTATTCTTTGGCGAAAAAACAAAAATGCTTTTTGGCGATGCTAAAAAGTCTATTCAAAAATTGATTGAGGAAGTGGGGAATATATAGAGGTGGGCGGTCAGCAAATAAAGTGTGTCTAAAAACCCTCATTATTTTTATTTCCGATAAGGCAAAGATGGTGAAGCCGTTCTGAAAATTTTGGCAAATCCTAATTCCAAAAGCGCGCTACAATTCCCAAATCTAATATTTTAGTTAACTTGCAACTACACTTTTTAGGAGGTAAATATATTAGTTATTTACAATTTATTGGGGATAAATTGTATTTAGCAACACTTTTTTGGAGATAAATAGCTATAT
>CAYRIF010000051.1:4688-15209 GCA_964424205.1 uncultured Roseivirgaceae bacterium
CTTAATCCAAAACAGATTATTCAAAATATTAGTTTGTTTTTTGGTCATAAAATAGATGCCATTGGTACTTTGATTTTTTTTGATGAAATCCAAATCTCTCCCAGCGCCCTTACTAGTTTAAAATATTTTCAAGAACAAGCGCCAGAATTTCATATTGTTGCAGCTGGCTCTTTACTTGGCGTCAGTGTGGGTAAAAACAGCAGTTTTCCAGTGGGAAAAGTGAATTTCAAAACACTATATCCCATGAGCTTTGAGGAGTATTTAAATGCTTATAATGAAACAATCCTAGTCCAATATTTAAAAACCAAAAAGGATTTTACTCCGTTGACAGAAATAATTCATCAAAAATTACACGCGCATCTAAAAATGTATCTCTACTTGGGAGGCATGCCCGAAGTATTACAGAATTATTTGGATGAAAAAGATATTACCGCAGCCAGAAAAATACAAAATGAAATTTTAGAAGCATATACAAGAGATTTTTCAAAATATACAGACAAAACACAGTCCATTAAAACCGCAGAACTCTGGCAATCTATTCCCTATCAATTAGCCAAAGAAAACAAAAAATTTAAATACAGTGCAATTCGCAAAAGAGCTAGGGCATCAACATTTGAGCTAACAATCGAGTGGCTTAAAAATGCAGGACTCATACACCTTACCCATAACATAAGCGTTCCCAAACTGCCACTTTCAGGATATGCTAACGGTTCAAAATTCAAAATCTATTTGTTAGACACTGGATTACTGGGTGCTATGCTTGACCTTTCTTCAGAAATTATTATTAAGGCTAATAATTTATTTTCCGAATACAATGGTGCTTTTATAGAAAATTTTGTTGCGAACGAACTCAAATCTTCTGGTGAAAAAAATCTATTTTATTGGAGTTCAAAGAGTGATGCGGAAGTAGATTATATTTTATCCTTACATGACAATATTTATCCAATAGAAGTGAAAAGTGGGATGAATAGAAATATAAAGAGTTTAAGAAGTTATGCTCAAAAATACAATCCAAAATTGATTTGCAGAATATCCCCAAGAAATTTCTACCATGAAAAAAATTTCATGAACCTCCCTCTCTACGCTACATTCATATTAAAACAACTCATAAAAGAAGAAGAGAAAAGTACATAAGGATTATGAAGTTCGATTCCTCTCCCTCACCGAAAAAAACATCAAATAGCCCAAAGCAATTAACATTGTAAATGCGCCACTCCAAAAAGCATAAATAAAATGGTTACTATCATTACCATAAAGCAGTGCACCAATCATGGCACCTGCACCAATGCCTATCTCTAAAGCAATAAAAACAGTAGACATTGCCTTGCCTCTATGATTCACATCGCTCAAATCAATGGTCCACGCAAAAATGGTAGGAGAACTCATCCCCACCCCTATTCCCAAAAGAATAGCTGCAGTAATATAGCCAGTCCTAGAATCCACAATCCCAAGATAGAACATCGCCCCTGCAGCAATAATATAGGCTATTTTTAAAACTATCACCCTTCCGTATTTATCTGATGCTTTACCTGCCAGCAATCTGATTCCCAAAGACGACAGGGTAAAGTAGGTGAAAAATAGACCTTTATTCTCTATACCAAGATGTACACTAAAATCAGGCATAATAGTAAGCATCACTCCAAAAGAAAAAACAGCAAAAACCATGGTAATGGAAGGTGCTAAAACTTTTGGCTCCACAATTTCATCCACTCCAATCTTAAAATGTTCTATCGATATTTTTTCTCGTTTCACCAACGTTTCTTTCATCCGAAAAAGAATTAAAATAGAGCACAAAGCAAATCCTGACGAGGCATAAAACAATGCATCATGTGAAAATGCTAAAACAATAGGGCTGCCAATAGCATTCCCCACTGCCATTCCTAACGAGCCAAACAAACCCATATAACCCATTGCCTCACCCCGTTTGGAAAATGGCACAATGTCTGCCACGTAGGCCGTTGTACCCGTGGGTTTAAATCCTGTAGAGAATCCATGAAAAAAACGAATTAATAAAAAGGCAAAAATGGTCGTGACAAACGAATACAAAAAACCCATGATAATACATACTACTACGCCGATAATCATCACATAAATTCTACCCACCTTATCTGCTATTTTTCCACTAAAGGGTCGTGATAATCCTGCCGCTAAAGTAAATAACGCAATGTGCCAACCAATATATCCCCTTCCACCTATTTTTGCCATAAAAGAAGGCAATTCAGGAATAAGCATATTAAAACTTACAAAAAAAAGAAATGAGCTCGTACAAAGCAGCCAGAACTGCCACGTATAAGTTTTTGTTGTTGTATTGGTCATTCAAGTAACTAAAGAATTTGCAAAGAAAACAAAGAATTTATATAGTCTGCGGTTACAAAATTATTATTTCAAAAAGGTTTCTTAAACCCACCGTTATTGGTAAATTTAGGGCATTAAAATTTTTGACATATACATAACTAAAATAAATATAACCATATGAAAGTTTCAGTAATTGGAGCAGGAAATGTAGGTGCTACCGTTGCCGATGTTCTTGCTTATAGAGAAGTAGCAAATGAAGTTGTCTTGCTAGACATCAAAGAAGGTGTTGCAGAAGGAAAGGCGCTAGATATCTGGGAAAAATCTCCTATCAATCTGTATGATACAAGAACCGTTGGCGCCACCAATGACTATTCAAAAACTGCTGGTTCCAAAGTAATTGTTATTACTTCGGGAATTCCACGTAAGCCTGGCATGTCGCGTGATGATTTGATTGGCACCAACGCCAAGATTATGAAATCTGTAACCGAAAACGTAATCAAACATTCTCCTGATGCTATCATCATTGTTGTAGCAAACCCATTAGACGTGATGACTTATCAGGCACACATCACTTCAAAATTACCAAGAACAAGAATCATGGGAATGGCAGGAATTTTGGATACGGCTCGTTACCGTTCTTTCATCGCGTTGGCGTTAAATGTGTCGCCGAAAGATATTCAAGCAGTATTGATGGGCGGACATGGAGACACCATGGTACCGCTACCTCGCTACACCACGGTAGGTGGTATTCCTGTCACCGAGCTAATTGACAAAGAGACATTAGATACTATCATTAAAAGAACACAAACCGGTGGCGGTGAGCTGGTAAAACTGATGGGTACTTCTGCGTGGTATGCGCCAGGTGCGGCAGCAGCACAAATGGTAGAAGCAATTGTAAAAAATCAGCGAAGGGTATTTCCTGTGTGTGCTAAATTAGATGGCGAGTATGGAATTGATGACTGCTATTTAGGCGTTCCAGTTATTCTAGGGGAAAATGGTATTGAAAAAGTATTAGAACTTGATTTGAATACTGAAGAAAAAGCCATGCTTGAAGTGTCAAGAGGGCATGTAAAAGATGTGATGGCGATATTAGATAATATGGCTTAATTCTAATCCGTATTAAACCTTAGTTTGTGTCTTCATAAAACTTAAAGTACAAAAAAGACGTCATAATGACGTCTTTTTTTATCCCCCAAAACGGGTTGTTTTTATGCCCCTTGCAAATGCAAGTTTGGTTTGGAACTATTTTATTAATAAATTGGTTGCATAAAAGTCTCTCAAAACTAAAACTATGAAAAAACACTACTCCCCTTTTCTTTTAATTTTACTACTCTTTTTAAGCAGCTGCTTTGGCTACAATGAGTATTTAGTTGAGTCTGACTATAGCTATTATGGCAAATTTAACAGCTATAAAACTTTCAACTTCATGTCTAGTGCCCTCAATGAAAGTGACTCTTCCATGAAAAATGAAGTGGTTGAGAATGCCATAAAAATCAGGTTGCAGCAACAAGGCTACCGCCTCAACGAGAACAAACCTAACCTACTGGTATCCTATAAACTATTCTACAAAAATTTCGATTTCAATGGCTACAATCAACCAGATATAAATGACTGGGTCAAAAGAGAAAATGAATTAGAAGAATACGACCCTATCACCTACAATTTAAGAGAAGGCACCATATTGGTTTTACTATTTGACAGGAAAAGAGAAAAATCTGTTTGGCAAGGTTATGCTTCAGGACTTTTCGGAGATGTGGAAAACCCACAAGTTGAAAAAAACCTAAAAAGAGCCGTGCGTTCTATTTTGGATCGTTATCAGTTTTTAGCAGAGGGGTTTGCTGATAATGGGGGTAGTAAATAGCTTAGTTTTATACCTCTTCATTAAAAAAAAGTCCAGTTTTCTCAGCAATAAATTGACTATCCATAGGCAATAAATCCTCTTCATATGGATGCTTCCCTCCAAAAGTATGGTTCGCATTTTTTACTATTTCTACCCTAACAGTAGGATTCCATTTTTGTAAATTTTCTACAGCTGATAGCGGCACTGCCGCATCATTTGTACCGTGAAAAGCAATCAGAGGCTGCTTCATATTTTTCATTGCTCGCTCAATATTAAACCTAGATTCATTTCGCAGAAAATCTTCTACTATTTGATAGTACAATGGCATATTCTGTTTGGTGCGACCATTATAGACATACTGCACTCCTTCAGCTTTCCACTGCCTTAAAATAGGCTCAGTTGCTCTGAAAGCAAGATGATCCACTGCTGCCCAAGTTGCTACACCTTTGACTCTAGCATCCTCATCGGCTTTGAGTATCACCGCACCCCCGCCCCTACTATGCCCTATCAAATATACCTTTTCAAGGTTAATTTCTCCAGGTGGTATTTCGATTTCACTTGAAAAAACATAGTCAATGACCGTGCCTAAATCATCCAATTCTTTTGTGAAATTATTATTACCAAAAGCTTCTAAATCAACAAAATCCATAGGGTGCTCTGGTGTCGTGCCATTGTGTGAAAAATTGAGCTTCACGTAAATAAACCCCTTGTTAGCAAAATAATCGGCAATCAAATTGAAATGTCCCCAATCTTTGAACCCCTTAAAACCATGAACAAAAATTATGACAGGTTTTTGAACACCACTTTCTTTAAATCTCACATCCAATAATACCTTCTTTTGGTTGTGATTTGAATCAATTACTTTTTCAAACTTTCGCATTTCAACTATTTATTTAAAAACACTTCTCTTTTGGTTTTTTTGATAGTAATATTGTACCCAATGACACTCAAAATTAAGGATATTCAAGCACCAATTGCAACAGAAATGCAGGATTTCGAAAAGAAATTTCGTGCCTCTATGAAAAGCAACGTGCTATTGCTTGACAAAATCATGAGTTATATCGTCAAACGTAAGGGGAAGCAAATGCGTCCAATGTTTGTCTTCCTAACTGCTGGCGCTTGCGCAGAAATTAATGACGCCACCCACAGAGGCGCTGCATTAATTGAGCTGCTGCATACCGCTACTTTAGTACATGACGACGTGGTGGATGAAGCAAATTATCGAAGAGGGTTTTTCTCAGTCAATGCCCTTTGGAAAAATAAAATTGCCGTATTGGTGGGTGATTATTTACTTTCAAGAGGGCTATTACTTGCCGTAGCGCATGAGGATTACGAACTGCTAAAAATAGTGTCCAACGCTGTAAAAGAAATGAGCGAAGGTGAATTGTTACAAATTGACAAAGCAAGAAGTCTAGATATTACCGAGGCTATTTATTACGATGTCATCAGGCAAAAAACGGCCTCACTAGTTGCCTCTTGTTGTGCTGTCGGGGCATCCTCATCAGGTTGCGATGAAAATACTGTAGCGTTAATGCGCCAATTTGGGGAAAAGGTAGGGATGGCATTCCAAATCAAAGATGATCTATTTGATTATGGTGAAGAGGAAATTGGGAAGCCCTTGGGCATTGATATCAAGGAAAAGAAAATGACGTTGCCACTGATTTATGCATTAAATCAATCTACCTGGCTGGTGAAGCGCAAAATCATTAACATTGTCAAAAATCAAAGCCACAAACCAAAAAAAGTAACAGAGGTTATTGAATTTGTAAAAGCATCTGGTGGCATTGCCTATGCCACCGAATCCATGAATAAATTCTATGCAGAAGCACTACAAATTTTAGATTCTTTTACCGATTCTGTTTATAAAACCTCCCTGCAACAATTAGTACAATTTACAATTGAGCGCAATAAATAATCAAATTTTTATTATATTGTAGGTAAAATATTTTGACCTCAAATGATAGAGCAACTCGTGCCATTTTTTAAATCGATCATAGGCACTGCCATTACGGTAGTGATAGTGATAATACTGTATGTACTAGCACAAAAATTACTGTCGAACAAAATCGCCTCCACCAAAAAAAGTTCACTATTACGGCAGATTATTTTGTTTATCATTATCCTCATTGGTTTTATCTCAGTGCTAATATCCTTGCCGATTGAGTCTGGATTAAAAGGGCAAATTATAGGATTGATAGGCATTGTCTTGAGTGCTTCGATAGCGCTGAGTGCTACTACCTTGCTTGGCAACGCTTTCGCAGGAATTATGATTCGGGTTGTTAATAATTTCAAAATTGGCGATTTCATCCAAACAGACAAGCATTTTGGGAGAGTTTCTGATGCAGGATTATTTCATGTTGAGATTCAAACAGAAGACAGTGACTTAATCACCATCCCTAATCTTTACATTGCCACTCAGCCTGTCAAAGTGATTCGCTCTACAGGCACTATTATCTCTTCAGAGGTTTCTTTGGGGTACGACGTTTCGGTCAGTAAAATTGAAAAATGTTTGCTAGAAGCTGCGAAAAGTGCCGAACTCAAAGACCCATTTGTGTTTGTTACTTATCTAGGAGATTACTCCATTGTCTATAAAGTGCATGGCATGTTAACCAATGTTAAAAGACTGCTTTCCGCCAGGTCACGACTAAAAAAGATGATGCTTAAAAGTTTACATGAGGCGGGCATAGAAATCGTTTCTCCAACATTTATGAATCAACGTCAAGTAAATGATGTTGTGTTTATTCCTAAAAAGGAGCGTAAAGCTGCTCCTGAATCAGAAAAAAAAGAAAAGCCTGAAGAAATAATTTTTAACAAGGCACAACAAGCCGAAACGATCGAAAGAAAAAAAGAAAGAATTGAGGAAATTGAAAATGAATTAGAAGCCTTGGAAAAAGAGTTGAAAGAAGCGGATGATCGCGTTTCGATAAAGAAAAGAATCAACAAATTAGAATCTTTGAAAGTGATGATTCAGGGAAAAATTGATAGTGCCACTGATGAGATGAATGGTCAGTAAAAAAAGATAGACTTGATGACCTAAGATAAATGACGGTTCGCATCTACATCGTTAAAAACTAAATAGCTCATGAGAAAACAAATAAAAACGATATTTACAATAGTCAGTATCCTAGTCCTGCTAGCGTTTACACTGTTTGTCATCAACCAAGTAGCCAGTATTTACAACAACGTTTATGCCATGAACCCTGTGATAGGAAATATAGTGCTTGGTGTGCTTATATTGATTTTTGTAGCACTATTTATCATCCCCATTGTGTTATATTTCAAATTACCAAAACCATTAAAGCACCCAAACAACGAGGCTAAAAAAGCCATTTTTATAAAACATATTCAAAAGAGGCTCTCAAATAATAAACATTTACAAGGTCAAAATTTTGATTTTTCAAAAGAAGAAGAGATTAAAAGGGCTTTAAAAGTTTTAGATGAAAGCGCAGATATATCAATCCACAAAAATGCCCAAAACGTATTTTTAACAACCGCTATTTCACAAAACGGCAAACTAGATGCATTAACTATTTTGGTGACCCAAACAAAAATGGTGTGGGAAATTGCGCATATCTATTGGCAGCGTCCCGCACTCAGTGACTTGTTTAACCTATATGCCAATGTTAGCGCTACCGCATTTTTAGCCTCAGAGATAGAAAACTTAGACATTTCAAGGCAAATAGAACCCATTATGAGTGCCATGCTGAAAAGTCCCGGCAAAGCATTGCCGATTGTTGGGCACGCTGCTCATATTATTACTGATTCAATATTGGAAGGCTCTATCAATGCCTTTTTGACACTAAGGGTGGGTATTATCACCAAAAGATATTGTGACTCGTTGGAAGCCTTTGACAAGCAAGTAGTAAGGAGAAATGCGTTTATTGAAGCATCTTCGCTACTCAAAACGCTGGTCGTACAATCATCTGGACAAGTCATCAATAGCATCTTGAATGCCACCAAACGCATGGGTACTAATACCATCAAGTCTGGAGTAAGTGCTATAGAAAAAGCTGCCTTGGGAATAAAATCAGGTCTTGAAAGTATTGCTGGAAAAATAGGGGGCAAAAATATTTAGCAATCATTATTTTTCTAAGTATAAATTGTATTTTTATTATATGTTAATTTTTGACTGCTTTTACTTTTGACAAGCATCTCTATTTCAACTATAATTTGCTAACCCTCCAGTACTTCCAGCTATCAGGCGTAAAAGTATAGCGAATCAGTTCAGGAAATACGTATTAACCGATGTAATATTTCATTCTTTAGGCATAAAACAATAATCTCTTCGCTTCATATTTGAAACGCATCACATCGTTTTTTTCATAGTTACCACAAATTAATCGCATCAATACAAAGATATGCACATCAGGGAATTTCAAATAAATTTCAGTAAAATACCAAAACGGAAACTGCCAGTATCTTATTGGTTTTGAGTGAATTAGCAGATAACAAATTATACTTTTTTAGTTTATTCTGTCACAATTCCAACCAGTAATCCGCTTATACAGAACAAGCAATCTGCATTTTCCTCCAAAAACCATACATGCCAACGCTACTTATTATTGCAATACCCAATGCAAGTACATATTTTGCCCAACACCGCTATGTTACCATTAGAAATGGAAATACCTTGAATACTAAAGAAATCCGTTAAAAGATTTAAAAGGGTGGTAAAACAAACTGCCCAATATTAGGCAATCTACCATGCACCAAAAAACATGGTGTTTTGAACTATTTCAATAAAAAAGAATTAAATATGTGCTTAAAAAAAATAGTTTTACTGTTATTAATTACTGCAACAAGCCTTGCTAGTCAAGCCGCTGATCGTTACTGGGTAGCTACAGTAGCTGGTTTTAGCAATTGGAGCAATACTGCCAATTGGTCCGCCACTTCGGGGGGAATCGGAGGAGCTTCTGTACCAGGATCTAGCGATTTAGCCATTTTTGACGTGAATGGTTCTAGTGCTTGTCGCATGGATATTAATGCAAATGTTTTTGGCATACATTTAAGAACTGGATATAATGGCAATGTAGACATGCAGCCAGGCGTTACCATAAATATTGGTGCAGGAAATGCTACTTTTAATGCCGCCACATTTAGAGGGGCTGATGCTGCCATTACTGTCAATGGGAATTTTACCATTGATGGTGGGAATTTCAATAGCACGACAGGAATATTGACCATTACCAAAGATTTTGCCTTTACAAGTGGTGGATTTGATGAAAAAACAGGTACAGTTCGGTTTAGTGGTGGCAATCAAACCTTTATTGGCACTTTAGGCTTTCATAACTTGGAAATTTCAGGTAGTGGAAACAAAAATATCAATCCAGCCTCTACTTTTTTGGTTTTTAATTCCTTTACATTTTCATCGAACCCTAATATAAATATTAATGGTGGTACCATTCAGGTTTACGGCGATATGAATATCAGCGGCACTTCCAGTACCAATAACGGAACTGGCCTCATTCGTTTTACTGGTAATAAAATTCAAACAATTACCAGTACGGCTGCTTTTGGACGTGCAGAATTACCAAACATCGAAATTAATAAAACGGGCGGCGTTATTTCCTTTGGTGGTTTCATAACTACCAATGGGAATTGGACTTATATCAATGGGGCAGTCGATTATACCACCAACAACGCTACTGTAGGTCTTAGCAAAAATGGGTCACAAACGATTACCGGAGGTGAAATTTTTAATAATGTATATTTCGCCGGAACAGGCGATAAAGTCATAGATACGCCCATTACGGTAGGGGGTCTGATGACTTCAAATGGCGTAAATTTGAATATCAATGGTGTTGTAAATCTTACTGGGGATATGCTACTCAAAAATGGTAATTTTTCAAACAATGGAACAGGAACTATCAAAATTAATGGGGCAGGAAACCAAAATATAACCAGTACTACTACCCTAGGAAAAGCCGAACTACCCAACGTAGAAATTAACAAAAGTGGCGGTATCGCTACTTTCTCAGGGATTGTATCTACCAATAAAGATTGGACGTATATTGCCGGAGATTTAGACTATATCACCAATGACGCCACCGTTGCCCTAACAGGCAGTAATCAAGTGCTCAAAGGTGGCGAAACCTTTCAAAATTTGGAACTTACCAAGTCTGGGACCAAAAATATCATCGGTAGCTGTACTGTCAAGGGCTTATTTACATGCTCAGGCACCGGACCGGTACATATCAATGGATCTGCAATCAACGTGATTGGCGATATGCTCATTAGCAATAATAACTTGACTTGTGCTGGAACAGGTACCATTAGACTAACAGGCGCTAATGACCAAGCCATTACAAGTATCACTACTATAGGAAGGGGAGAGCTTCCGAATGTAGAAATCAATAAAACTGGTGGTCTTGCTACTTTTAATGGCA
>CAYRIF010000051.1:15309-17155 GCA_964424205.1 uncultured Roseivirgaceae bacterium
TAACAAAAACATTGTCAATGCAACTACCATTACTGGGCTTTTTACTTTTTCGGGAGGCTCCGCCATTCATATCAATGGTGACCCGATCAATGTCACCGCTGATATGTTAATTAACAACTCACACTTTAGCAATGTCGGCACTGGTTTAATTCGAATTACAGGTGCCAACAACCAAACCATCACGAGTACTTCCTTGGTAACAAGGGGGGAGCTCCCAAATGTAGAAATCAATAAAACCGGTGGTATCGCTACTTTCTCAGGAATTGTATCTACCAATAGAAACTGGACATACCTAGCAGGAAATGTTGATTACACCACCAACGATGCCACCGTGGCATTAACCAGAGGCGGTGAACAGTTTTTAACCGGTGGCGAAACTTTTAATAATTTATTTATTACAGGCAGTGGTAACAAAAACATTGTCAATGCAACTACCATTACTGGGCTTTTTACTTTTTCGGGAGTCTCCGCCATTCATATCAATGGTGACCCGATTAATGTCACCGCTGATATGCTAATTAATAACTCACACTTCGCTAATAATGGCACAGGGTTAATTCGCATTACCGGTGCCAATAATCAACTGATTGAGAGCACAGTAGGCACAGGGTCAGGAGAGCTTCCAAATATAGAAATAAACAAATCCGGGGGACTTGCAACATTGAAAGGCATCTTATCCACAAACGGTAATTGGGAATATATCAATGGTAATTTGGATGCCTCGACAAATACCTCCACAGTTTCTTTTTATGGTATTAATAAAACCATCAATGGTGGAAATACTGCCAATCACATGACATTTTACAATTTAAGATTCCACGGAAACAACAACATCAATACCGCAACAGGAGATATTTATGTGCGTAATGCCTTGTCACTGACCGATGCGGACCTACTACTCAATGGACATGAACTAACCATTGAAAATGCTTCCCCGATAGCTATCAGCAGGAATAGTGGTCTTATTCGTAGTGAAAATCAGGATAACGCCAGCAAAATAAACTGGAATATTGGCAGTACAGCAGGCGTATTTACCTTCCCGTTTGGCAACACAAGCAATAACTATATCCCAGTGCGGTTTCAAGTAACCGATGGGGGTGATGTTGGGACTGTCAGTATTGCCACTTACCCTACAGGTGGAACTATTTTTCCATTGCCGACTACGCCCATAGCCGTTACGAATATGGATAATCGCTCTGGTGTAGATAACAGCAATAATGCCATCCACCGTTTCTGGCAAGTAGATAAAGATGGGGCAAGCGGTACCGCTACCGTCACTTATACCTATGCCAATACGGACGTACAAAATAATGTAACAGGAAAAGAAAACCTACTACAAGCACACCGCTACGACAAAACTACTGACACGTGGGTACAACCTGCGCTACCAGGGCAAGCAGTAGATGCCCTCGCTAATACAGTCAGTGTTTCGGGTGTGACGCAATTTTCTCCATGGGCTTTATTCTTTGAGGCGAATAACCCACCAGTGGTAAATAATGACACCTACTCAGTAGATGAAGACAATACGTTAAACGTTCCAAGCAACCCATCCAGCCTTTTAAACAATGATACTGACGTAGACGGTGCTGGTGCATTTGATGGGTTAACTGTTGACGCACTTATTGCTGGCCCTAGTCATGGCACCTTGGCTGGCTGGGCAGCCAACGGCAGTTTTGTCTATGATCCTAATCATAATTACAATGGGCAGGATACTATTATATTCAATGTATGTGATGGTGGTATACCAAAACTATGTGCCGTTGATACGGTATTTATTACTATTAATCCTGTGAATGATTATCCGCTAAATGACGCCACATACTTAATGCTAAGTAACAATGCTAAA
>CAYRIF010000052.1:0-16406 GCA_964424205.1 uncultured Roseivirgaceae bacterium
AAAATTGGTTGTTCCAATCCAATATCCAAATAAAGCACCTGATGTCCTATCGTATGCCCTGGCATTGATTTGATAATTACCGTACTATCTCCAAAAACATCATAATCACCATTCAATTTTTTTACATTCTTTAAATCTTTAATCATATTATAAATATCGGCTTGTTGCGTTTGTGCCGTGTCATTTGTGAAATAATTATATTCACTTTCTTGTACTAACCATATCGCATTTTTGAGGGCATTGGCATGACCTACATGATCAAAGTGAGAATGTGACAAAGCGATATACTTAAAATCATCAACTGTTAAATCAATTGATTTCAACTGATTAACTAATGAATCCGTTCTAGAAACTGTAAATGCCCCAAGCGTATCGGTAAACGGCTCTTCTAAACCGACTAAACTTTCAGGTAACCCTGCGTCCCACATAAGATTTCCTTTTGGATGCGAAATAACATAAAATGCATCGGCTAATTCTTTGGATTGTCCTTGGTAGGTTGTGTCTTCAGAAAATAATTCGAGTTTATTGGCGAGAATTTTTCCTCCAGAAAAGACATGTAGTGTTATGTTAGGTCTATCACTCTTTTCAGACTCCATAGTATCTGACGTTTTTTTTGAATCGGAGCAAGCAAATGTTGTCACTAGAGTTAGAAATAATAATAATTTTTTCATACGTATATTTTTAAAATGGTTTAATAATTTACATTAGCCTACACTTCCTTCAAGTGTCGACGCCAATAATCTTTGTGCTTCAATGCTCCATCAGAGTCTCTCGGAGAGGACTCTGTATGTCCATAGAATTACTCAGCGTCCCTTCCGAGAGACTCTGAGCGCGTATCACGTTTTTTTTACCATTGCTTACCCAACACTCCCTTCAAGTGTCAACGCCAATAATTTTTGTGCTTCTACCGCAAACTCCATTGGCAGTTTATTCAATACATCTTTGCAATAGCCGTTGACTATCAATGCCACGGCACTCTCTTCATCTAGCCCTCGTTGCTTGCAGTAAAAAATTTGATCCTCTCCTATTTTAGAAGTAGTTGCCTCATGTTCTATCTGCGCACTTTTATTTGAACATTCTATATATGGAAAAGTATGCGCGCCACATTGATCTCCCATTAATAATGAGTCACACTGCGAGTGGTTTCGTGAATTTTCTGCCCTCTTGTGAATCTGCACCAAACCTCTATAACTGTTTTGACTCTTTCCTGCAGAAACTCCTTTTGAAATGATTCTGCTTCGGGTATTTTTTCCCAAATGAATCATTTTTGTACCCGTATCCGCCTGTTGCATATTATTAGTCACTGCTACTGAGTAAAACTCACCAACCGAATTATCACCCTTCAAAATACAGCTTGGGTATTTCCACGTCACCGCCGAACCTGTCTCTACTTGCGTCCATGATACTTTGGAATTATCACCGGCACAAATTGCTCTTTTAGTCACAAAATTATAAATGCCACCCTCTCCCTCTTTATTGCCGGGATACCAATTTTGTATGGTCGAATATTTCACCTCTGCATCTTTCTTAATATATATTTCTACGACTGCCGCATGCAACTGATTTTCATCCCGCTGCGGTGCCGTACATCCTTCTAGGTAACTCACATATGATCCCTCTTCCGCTACAATGAGTGTTCGCTCAAACTGCCCCGTATTGGCAGCATTGATTCTGAAATAAGTAGAGAGCTCCATCGGGCATCTTACTCCTTTTGGAATGTAACAAAACGAACCATCTGTAAAAACAGCTGAATTAAGCGTAGTGAAATAATTATCATTGACAGGCACTACCGAACCTAAATATTTTTTAACCAACTCAGGATGTGCTTGTACCGCTTCGCCAAAAGAACAAAAAATGACACCAATTTCCGCTAGTGTTTCTTTGAAAGTAGTTGCCACAGATACACTATCCATCACCACATCAACCGCAATACCTGAAAGCCTTTTTTGTTCATTTATGGAGATCCCCAATTTATCAAATGTTGCCTTCAGCTCAGGGTCAATATCATCTAAACTGTCAGGTGCTATTTTTTGTTTAGGCGCGGAGTAATATATAATGTCTTGGTAATTCACTTTTGGATAGTCCACATTTGCCCATTCCGGTTCTTCTAATGTCAACCATTTTCTGAAAGCCTTCAAACGCCATGCTAGCAACCACTCCGGCTCTTCTTTTTTAGCAGAAATAAAACGAATAATATTCTCATTAAGTCCTTTCGGAGCATCATCGCTTTCTATATTGGTTTCAAAACCATATTTATATTCCGAGGAGGTTACCTCATCCAATAATTCATTGCCTTTACTCATTACAAACCAATATTTAGACCTGTTAAAATTAGATGACAAAAGTACAATTTTTATTTGTAATTATTCTAAATAATGTTTCTGAATTTACAGAAAAGTTAAATCTTAAAGATTTCTTACGAGTGACTATAATTGTATATGCCTGTACAACGCCTCTTCCAATGATATAAAAGTTTCGGTACGTTCAATGCCCTCTACTTTTTGGATTTTATCATGTAACACTTTTCTAAGGTGCTCTGTATCACGACAGTGCAATTTTATAAAAATACCATAATTACCGGTCGTATAATTAATGGTGACAATCTCTGGTATCGTCTTTAACTGTTCTATCACCTTATTATACAAGGAACTCTTTTGCAAGAAAATACCCATAAATGCAGAGATGTCAATGCCTAATTTTGAGTAATTCATTTTCAAGGTTGTACCTGTAACGATGCCCATCTCCTCCATTTTTCGCATGCGAACATGCACTGTTCCTCCCGAAACAAAGACTTTTTTTGCTATTTCGGTGTATGGCGTTTTGGCATCCTCCATTAATAAGGACAATATCTTTAAATCCACATTGTCAATTTCGTAATTTTTACCAGGTTTAGATTCCATAATTTATGAATTTTTCAATGATACATAATTAAAAGTAAATATAATGTAAATATTTACTAAATTTATTAAAATATTTGCATAATAATTAAAGCCGCTTTACATTTGTACCAAGATAATTGCAAAAGGCAATTCATTTAATACTGTAGGGTGTTGAAATTGGCAGACAAGCCCTCCTGTCTCGGGGGTGGAGAGTTTGGGATAAACCCTAAATTTGAGCTTAGCAGCTGCTAGGCTCAAATTTAGAGGCTAACTACTCCGTGGAGGTTCGAATCCTTCTCCTACAGCTTTGGGTTTATGTTGTTTATTTAAGAGAGGTCTAGTAATAGTCCTCTTTTTTTATGTGCTTTTTTTAGCAACAATTTATTCTTACTGATTGTCAATCTTTATTTTTATGATTATTTTTAGTATTTTAGGTTTTTTGTAAAAACACTAATCACTAAAATATTATTTTTATGGAAGATTACGCTTGGTTTAAATCTTATCCTAAAGGTGTACCGCATACTATTGACCCTGATGTATATCCTTCTCTCATAGAACTCTTCGACGAAAGTGTGCAAAAATTTGGCAGCCTAACTGCCTATACAAATCTTGGCGTTTCTCTCACCTATGCTGAAGTAGACAGGTTGTCTAAAAATCTAGCAGCTTACCTACAGGCACAACCAGGTTTAGAGAAAGGAGATAGGGTAGCAATTCATATGCCCAATTTATTGCAGCAGCCTATTGCGTTTTTTGGGGTGATACGAGCGGGTATGGTCGTTGTGAATACAAATCCATTGTATACTCCTAGAGAAATGGAACACCAGTTTACTGATTCAGGCGCCAAAGCAATAATCATACTCACCAATTTTGCTTATAATTTAGAGAAAGTGCTTCCGAATACGCAAATCAATACTGTAATCACTTCACAATTAGGTGATATGCTAGGCGCAGTAAAAGGCTCAATTGTAAACTTTGTGGTGAAGAATGTAAAGAAGATGGTACCTGCCTATAATTTACCAACTGCTGTATCATTAAAAAAAGCGCTTAAAACTGGAAGCCAAAACACGTACAAGAAGCCAAGTATTACTGGTGCTGATATTGCCCTACTACAATATACAGGTGGCACAACAGGTGTAGCAAAAGGAGCCATGCTCACACATCGGAACATGGTTGCCAATATGGAGCAAAATTATGCTTGGATGGGTGAAAACCTGAAGGAACGAGAAGAAGTGATGATTACTGCCTTACCGCTTTATCATATTTTTGCTTTGACCATCAATGGACTGATGATGTTTAAGATTGGTGCAGAAAGTATCTTAATTACCAACCCAAGAGATATGTCAGCTTTTATAAAAGAGCTTAAAAAATCAAAATTTACCTTGATTACAGGTGTTAATACTTTATTTAATGGATTACTCAATCAACCCGAATTTAAAAACATAGATTTCAGCAGGTTGAAATTAGCTGCTGGTGGCGGAATGGCCGTGCAAGATGCCGTAGCCAAATCGTGGGAAAAAGTAACTGATTCTATTCTGGTAGAAGGTTATGGACTAACAGAATGCAGTCCAGTGGTAACAGACAATCCATTAGATGGAACGGGTCGAATTGGTTCTATTGGATTGCCTATGCCAAGTACCGAAATTATATTAATAGATGATAACAAAAAGACAGTGGCTCAAGGTGAGGTGGGGGAACTATGTGTCAGAGGGCCACAAGTAATGAAGGGATATTGGCAAAGACAAGATGAGACAGACAATGTTTTCATGGAAGGGGATTGGTTGTTGACTGGCGATATGGCAATCATGGAAGCTGATGGTTTTTTCAGAATAGTGGATCGTAAAAAAGAAATGATTAATGTTTCAGGATTCAATGTGTATCCGAATGAAATAGAGAATGTAATTGCCATGATGGACGAAGTTAACGAAGTAGCAGTGGTAGGAATTCCTGATGACAAATCAACAGAAGTAGTGAAAGCCTATATCATCAAAAAGGATAATTCATTGACCGAAGATAAAATAAAAGCCTTTTGTAAGGAAAACCTAACAGGCTATAAAGTCCCTCGTCAAATTGAATTCAGAGATGAACTACCAAAATCTAATGTTGGTAAAATTCTGAGAAGGGTGTTAAAAGAAGAGGAGTTAGCTAAAAAAGGGTAACTTCTCCATCTTTTCGGTCATTAATCACGAGCGCCTTATTGCATTTTACCATCAAAATCACTTATTAACCTAAGTTCGACGAATAATCTCAATCATTTTTTGTTCCTAGTAATACATGAAAAAAAACAGATGATATGCGGCATTTTGATATTACAATGGTATCACACCGATACTGCTTCTAGTGGACGTGTCGCTAAGTTTAACTCATTTTTGAGTAGCTCTAAATCGTACAATGCAATGTTAGCAACATCCTCCATTTTACTCACTAGGTTTTTAAATAAATCCTTGTAATAGTCAATGCCATCATTAATATTGTTTTCAAAAGCAAGTAATTTCTTTAACTGTCTGCCTGTAAAATCGCCTCCCGCCTTCTCAATATCCTTTTGCAAATAATCGATGTACATCTTTAGCTCTTTGATAAACATATGCGGACGAGGTATATCATTTAATACATTGATACGACCGTAAATATGATCCACCATCTCTTTCAGACTAAACTCACCTGTAAAATAGGCCAAATTAGGTCCAGGACATACAGATACGCCAATACCCTCTCCCTTTGTTGGCAACCCATTCACTAAATTGGCTGCCATGCCCAATCCCAGACACAAACATTGTTTTTCGGTGATGGCATCATACGCTTTCTTATATGCTGCTGCGTCTAAGTTTTGTTCTTCTAATTCTTTTATTTTGATGCCTTGATACTTTATAGATGCTCTACAAATTGCCTTATCGGTATATTCCGTCGTTGATACAAGATATTTCTTCGGACAGGGACTTCCAGGCTTTCCCTCCGCAATTTTTGCAAGTTTAGCAACGTCTTTGGTGCTTCCTTTGACCGTATTGAAAGGAATACCAAATGGTGATACATCACTTAAGTAGAGGTCTTCCTCTTTTGCTTTGCTCAGAATTGAAAATGTTTCTTCATCAACGGTTGTCACCTCCGGAACAAGTAAAAATGGTGTCGCCCAACCCACCGAATCAACATCATATTCATCTATCAAAAATTGGTGTTCTTCTGCGTTTCCCACACCGCCCTGAGCCGATAATTTAATGGGTAATGGTTCCGCTGGCGCAAAGCGATTTTTTGCTTTTAACGCCTCAGTATAAATCGCGAAGGTTGTTTCAATCAGCTCCTCCCTATTCGCTTTAAACTCTGCTAATATCGGCCCCATCAAATAACCATCCGTTGCAAATGCATGTCCCCCACAATTCAAACCAGATTCGATACGATACTCAGATACCCACAAGCCTTTTTTTGCAAAGAATTTTCCTTGAATAATCGCAGACCGATAATCACTCACCTTTAAAACTATTTTCTTATTCAATTGACCATCCTCATTAGGGTAAAAATCATCAAATGCTTCAAAATAAGCATAAAGTCGTGGATTCATGCCTGCCGATAACACAACGGATGATTTCAACTTACTATTTGAAAACCCTCTAAGAGAGGCATGTGCATCATTATAGATGCCTTCTAATTTTTCTCCCTTTGCGTAATTCTCTTTATCCAGTTTGGTCATGATGTTTACATCAATCTCTCCAGTTACCATATTTTTCTGAAGCCAAGCTATTGCATCATCTAAACTTGATTTTTTTAACTGATTAAATCGCTGCTTAATCTCAGAAATCGATGGCAATAGATTAACATATTTTTCCAACTCTTCCCCTTTTTCATTAAAGGTCTCTATCAAATGGTCTACCTTTCTTTCAACTATCTCGTTGACAGTATTCAAATATGCGGTTACTCTTTTTGCCCTAAAGTCGTCAATTTTAGTGCCAATTGACTCAAAAGGCAGGTTAAATTTCGTACAATAAAACTCACGCATTTTTTCAATTAAGATATCATCCACCAATGAAATCACTGAGGATATTCCATATTGCGCCACTTTAATCGGCGTATCAATCGTATAGCTGGTTCCCATGACAGGAATATGAAATGAATGTGCTGTGGTCTTCGTCTTCATAATGCTTTATAAGTGATTTTATTTAATCAAAGTTAGAAATTATTTATACAAAAAGTTGCTTTTCCAATACTTATAAAAGTTTTTTTGCTTCTTCCAAGTCCTCTGGCGTATCAATGCCTATTGATTCAAATTCTGTTTCCACAGTCTTTATTTTGTAGCCATTCTCAATCCACCGCAACTGCTCAAGTGATTCAGCCTGCTCTAGTTTTGAAACTGATAGCTTTGTAATTTTCCGAAGGATATCTGCTCTATAGGCATAAATTCCTATATGTTTAAAATAAATAAAATGTGATAACCAATTTTCTCTTTCCACATTTCCAAGGTAAGGCAATACAGTACGACTAAAGTAAATGGCCTCACTATTTGTATTAACAATTGTTTTCACCACATTTGGATTAAATAGTGTGTCAGAATCTGTGATGTTCTTAATTAAAGTGGCAATTTCCGTTTGCCCATCAAGACAGGTTGCAAGGGCATTAATTTGATGTGGATCTATAAACGGTTCATCTCCTTGAATATTAATTACATAATCAAAGTCTTCTTTTTCAAAACTTAACACCTCATTGCAGCGGTCGGTACCGCTAGTGTGATTTTCAGAGGTCATGGCGACGTTTCCACCGAATGATATTACACGATTATAGATTTCAGCATGATCCGTCGCGACAACAACCTTATGCAATGACGTTGCTTTGCTTGCTTGCTCAAACACCCTTTGGACTATGGTCTTCCCTCCTATCTCCGCCAGTGCCTTGACCGGAAATCTAGTAGAAGCATATCTAGCAGGAATGATTCCCAATATTTTTTTCATCATACTAATTATGCTTTCTTAACTTTTAGAGAAGTTCCCTCTTGACCTATCACTTTAATGTCATCTCCCATATCAATATAATTTCCACGAGTGGTGGCATCATAGATTTCACCATTTATCATCACTTTGCCGCTTGGATGTAAAATCGTATAAGAAGTTCCTATTTTCCCAATCATTGATTCATTAATAAAAGTAGCCGTATATCCCTCAGCACTTTGTTGTGTCTCAAGAAGTGCAATTCTTCTAAAAGCCTTGGTATTTGTAAATCCAACGCCACCAATAAAGAATAACGCCAAGCCACCTGCTAATGCCAAAAAGGCTGTAATCATGGCAACTGTAACCTCACCAATCCCTACAAATGAAAAGTCAAAGGCATCATTATTAAGCATCACTAATACTAACGAACTGAGGGTAAATAATATTCCCAGAATACCAGCCACCCCAAATCCTGGAATCACAAAAACCTCTAGCGCAATCAATATAATGCCAATAAAGAAGATGATAATTTCCCAATTTTCCGCCAAACCAGTCAGATAATACGGCGTGAAATATAAGATAGCAGCCACTACAGATGCTGCTATCGGAAAGCCAACACCAGGAGTTTGCAATTCAAAATATATACCACCAATCAGTATCATAATCAAAACGCCACTTACCGCTGGGTTAAGAAATAATGCAATGATTTTTTCTGTAAGACTTACCGAGTACCTTTCGATTTTATAATTTTCTATAGGTATCCTCTTCAGTATTTCTTCAACAGAAGTCACTTCTGCCTCACAATACCCATGCTCAATCGCCTCAGAGGTAGAAAAAGTAACTACTTCACCTTCTTTAGACACCCCCGGCACTACGAGATTTTGATCTACCATCGCCTCCGCAATTTTTGGGTCTCGACCCGTTGCTTCTGCAGTGGAGCGCATGATTGAGCGCATATAAGACTGGTATTTATCGGGCGCAGCAGCACCATCCTGAGTGACCACAGTGGCCGCACCAATACTAGCTGCTGGTGACATATATATGCTATCGCATGCAATCGAAATCAATGCTCCAGCCGAGGCGGCATCTTTATTGATATAAACATAAATGGGTTTCTCAAATTCCAAAATGGCAGTTCTAATCTCATCTGCATCAGTAACCATGCCGCCATACGTATCCATTTCAATAATGACATAATCTGCCTTCATCTCAACGGCTTTTTCCAATGCGAGTTTTATATGCCGGTTAGAGCTAGGATCAATATCTGCTTTCAATGCTACAACAAAAACAGTTACCGCATCCTTTTTTTCTTGTCCTATGCCAGGCAGTTCCAACCCAAAAAACAGAAATCCCAAAAGGATTGTCCGCAGTACTTTCTGATAAAAATAATTTCTTTTCACTTTATAAAAATTTCATTTTTATAAAGATGCAAAAAAAAGTGCTAAGCTTAAAGGTGTTCGGTAAAAAATAGGCACTTTATTTGCACGCAATAAATGTAAAGCGCACAATTTCTTATTAACTTTGCGTTAAAGTAGTAATCACGTTGCAGTCATTGATTTAAAAAAAAATATGAAAAATAAAATTGGCATAGTCGTATTCGTATTAGTATCTCTATATGCAAGCACCACATTTGGTTTTTCAAAAACAACAGTGTTATCGGATTCTGTTGGCGTAGAAACAATTAATGGCAAGACATTTATTCTCCATAAAGTTGCCCCAAAAGAAACACTATATTCCATTTCAAAAAGGTATAATAGTACGATATCAGAGATATACGCAGCAAATCCAAACAGCAAGGATGGGTTAAAAATAGATGCGGTACTAAAAATTCCCTACAAAAAAATTGCAACTCCATTAAAAGTGAGTAATGCAGGAGTCCATATTGTTCAGCCAAAAGAAACAATGTTCTCCATTTCGAGGAAATATGGGGTATCGCTAGCAAACATTAAAAAGTGGAATAATTTAAAAAGCACATCGCTAAGTGTCGGTCAACAGCTTAAAATATGGAAAGAGAAAAAACCAAATAAAAATCACGTTACTGTAAATAGTCAAACGTCTCAAGTCACTACATTAAAAACAAAAAATGGACAGGTATTACATACGGTAACTGCACATGAAACATTGTATTCCTTATCAAAAAAATACAATACAACCATCTCTGAAATAAAAAGCTTAAACAACCTAACAAGTTATAATCTGAGTGAAGGTCAAAAATTAATAGTCAAAAACAATATGAAAAGTGCTTCAGATAAAGAGAAAGCATCTCAATACCAAGAAATAGACAATAAACGAATCTCCAATAATAGTCAATACAAAGACTATGATAGATCGATGGAGGAAATAAAAAAAATAAATACGCCAGAAGCTGTAAAACCTAGAAAAACTGGATTTAACAAAGTAATAGAAAAAGGGTTTGCAGAAGTAATTGAAACACAAAAGGGAACAAAAAAATGGTTAGCGCTTCACCGAAAAGCACCCATAGGTTCAATTTTAAGAGTAAAGAATGAAATGAATAACCTTTGGGTATTTGTAAGAGTCATAGGGCGCTTACCTGAAACGGGCATTAATTCCAAAGTATTAATTAAAATATCTAAAACAGCCTATGATAAGCTGGGCGCAATTAATGATAGGTTTCCAGTGGAGATTTCCTACGTTCCGTAAGCGCCTCAAACATTCCAATTGGCAGGGTCACTCCGCCATGATTTGAGCATCGCAACCTCCTCTTGTGTTATTTTTCCATCCGCTAGCGATAAATCTATTAAAGTTGTATAGTCGCTTAAGCAAATTAATTCAATGTTTTCTCTTTCAAAATTATTTGCAGCCACCTCAAAGCCATAAGTGAAAATCGCCAACATACCTAGCACCTCAAAATCGGCAGCCAGTAACGCCTCTGCAGCCTTTAATGAACTGCCTCCTGTTGATACTAAATCCTCTACTAGTACAACCTTCTGTCCCTTTGTAATCTTTCCTTCAATCATATTACCCATGCCATGTCCTTTTGCTTTGGCCCTTACATAGATAAAGGGTAAGTCTAACGCATCAGCCACCAAAGCACCCTGAGGAATTCCTGCTGTCGCTACACCTGCAATGGCTTCTACTTTTGGAAAATTCATTTTAATCTGCACTGCCAGTTGCTCTTTAATAAATGTGCGTATTTGAGGGTATGAGAGCGCTAGTCTGTTGTCACAATATATAGGTGAGTTCCAACCAGAGCTCCATTTAAAAGGAGTAGCTAGGTTTAATTTAATAGCACCAACCTCAAGTAATTTGGCACTGATTTGTTGTTTTATTTCTACGTTATCAATTGTCCTAATCATGTCTGTAAATTTACAAAATCGAAATCCTTTGCGCAAACTAGTGGGCTAAGATTACAAAAAAAATATCAGAAACTAGTTACCCTCAAACTTCCCAGTGTAATAAAATTATGTTATCTCAATTGGAAGAAGTAAAATTATTTTATTAGTTTGTACAAAATTACAAAGTTGTAGCACCGCATGAGAATTTTTGTCAACGATATACCTGTAGATATAGTAAAAAAGAAATCAATTTTGAATTGGGATCATTATGATACTATAAAAAAAGGAGACAATAAGATGACTTCTGATCTTGATTTAAAAGGAGACATACTATTTGTAGACCTGAGCAAAAAAGAAATCGGTCACTTCATGCACCTAATGCAAGATAAGAAATTTCAAACAGCAACGTCAGTGACCTTTGCAGTAACAGCATATAAGTCGGCCGTGAAATTGGTCAAGCAACAGTTTACTATTATTAAAGCAGCAGGTTGTTTGGTAAAAGATGGTGAAAATTTGTTGATGATATACCGTTTGGGAAAGTGGGATTTACCAAAAGGAAAATTAGATAAGGGTGAAACAATGAAAGAATGTGCGGTACGGGAGGTTGAAGAGGAATGCAATGTAAAAGTAGCACTTGGGAATAAAATTTGCACGACGTGGCACACTTATACTAGATTCAAAAAAAGAATATTAAAGAAAACAAACTGGTACAACATGAGTTGCCTAGATGATACTAAAATGCAACCGCAAGAGGATGAAGGCATTGAGGCTGTAGCCTGGTTTTCAGCAAAAGGAATCACCGAAAACTTAAAAACCTCATACCCATCCATTCAGCACGTATTTGACGAATATCACCTGCAAAGCTAAATGGTATTATAGCTTACTTAAATCATAGGGTAAAAAATCAGTAATATCTGCCCCATACTTATGTATCTCTCTTATAATACTTGAACTAATGGCTGCATAGCGAGGAGAGGTGATTAAAAAAACCGTTTCAATTTCTTTATTCAATTTCCTATTTACCTGGGATATACTGTTTTCGTACTCAAAATCGGTTGTATTGCGTAGACCTCTCAATATATACTTAGCCTTGTATTTCTTAGCTAAATTAGCTGTCAGTTCATCATATACAATAACACTTACGCTACCATTCAAATCAAAGCAATTAGCTATTAACTTGGCCATTTTATGGACATCAAAGTAGTGCTTTTTTTTAGTGTTATATCCAATTGCAATAACAATTTCATCAAATAACTTTAAGCCTCTTAATACAATATCCTCATGACCCTTGGTAAATGGGTCAAAAGATCCAGGAAATATGGCTATTTTTTTCATGTAAGGGTACTATTCACACAACATGGTACTATACAAATCAAAATATTGCTGGTCATCAACCTCATCAAACATGTAGTTGAATTTCAAAAATGGAGGTCTTCCACCTAGCGAAACATTTTTAAAGTACTTATTCAACTCAATATATTCAAGGGAATTTTTGGTAATATCACCCCACACAACCAGTTTATTTGTATTTTGGTTCAAACCATATAACTGAAATGAGGCAGCAACATATTTAAAAAAATCCGCTGTTGTAGGAGTCACAAATTTGTTAAAAAAAACAATGTCTTTTTCGTTTGTGATCGCCACACTTAACCTATTCTTTTCACACATCAAAAACATTGTCTTCTCCGTGTGATTATCATAGTTAAGTACCCCCTCAATAAAGGCATTTGCTTGATGCACAACATGCACCGCACTATTCGGGTAAGATGCCTTCAACCAGGAAATCAGTTTACTATTTGCCGCAAACACCACTACCGAATTAGACTTCAATTGCTTATAATAGTGCAACGCATCACTGCGTAAATCTAAATCAGTATTAAGTCTTAAATAATCAGCTAGTTTTTCTTTATCAAAAACTGTGTCAGGTACAAGCGTGAATTTTCTATTGCTTATTATTACTTTTACTTCTTTCCAAAAACCGGCTTTTAACAAGTGGTGACTTTCAAAAATATCCGCGAGTGTCTTGATTAACTGGTCGTTAAAGCCCACATTATCAATTACATAATTTTCTAGCAACAGACACTTATGATCAGCATCAACGATGCTAATCTGAAAAATACTATCACCAATCTTCAAAGAAAGAATATAATCCCCTAACTTATCAACATCAAGTTTGTCATCCTTGATATTTTTTGTCAATCTATAATTTGATTTTTCCAAAATAGTATTTATTCCCAGTTCCCAGTTGTTGTAATTTCTGTTTTTGAGCCAAACCTCAACGGCCTTCTGTTTCTTCGCTCATCATCCTCTTTACGCGTTTTGTCAACGGGATCTGAATCAACCACTTCAATAACATCTACTGTAACGCCCGATTTTTGAATTCTATCAGCAAAAATATTAAATTTCTTTTCTGAACCTGGTACATACGCAAGCCTATCAATATCCAACTCAGGGTATTTTGCTGCTGAAAATAACGAATCTTTCACATTCACTGCGTCCAATGTATCAATGTGCATGATGATACTATCAACACCATATCCCAACGGAATAATTTCAGGTTTTTTCTGAACAATATATAATTTTCCTTCATTTATAAAAGAGGTTAACTTGTCCCAGTCACTTGTAAACTGACCGTTTGTCGCTTGGTACGCCTGTTCCGCCTCCCTAATAATCATTAATTTTTCTTTAACTTGTTGCTCTACTTCTGCGATGTTTCTTTTTGTTTCAATATCAGAATAGATGAAATGAACAAGGTAGTAAGCCAACCCTAGCGCAACAACGCCAAGAACATAAGTTAGAATTTTGGTGTTATTCATAATAATTACTTTTTAAAAATGAAATTTAGTGTAACAGTTAGATTTAGAATATTTCCGCATATTATGGAAATATTTTTAATTATTAAAATAAAAACTACTCATATTTAATAGTTCTTGTATAGAATTGCAATGTTTAAATAAATTATGCTTCTTTTTTGTGCTTATTTGATTTATTTCGTCAAACTCCATAAATTTCACGTCTTCAATTATTTGTTCACTCATTTCAGGATCTCTGCCACAAATCAATGCTCCTCCCACGCTTTCTACTCTGAAAAACATTTCTATCGCGTGAAATTTAGCACTTCTGAACTCAGATACAAATAACAACTCATGTACCTTAATATCTAAGCCAACCTCTTCTTTATATTCCCGTTTTAAATTATCTATAATAGATATTCCATATTCTACTCCTCCTCCAGGTGGAATCCACACGTATTTCCCTTCACCTATAGCACGATGTTTAACCATTAAAATAGTTTCTTTCTCAATTAAAATACCACAAACCCGAACTCTAAGTTTATTTCCATATACGTTTTCTATTTCCTTTTTAAGTGACATCGCGAAAATGTGTTTATCCTAATAATACAAAATTTCAAAAAAGTCACAAATGGAGAGATTAACCCAGAATATTCATTTAATTAGCTTGGTGTATATGCAAGGCATAAAAAAACCCCACAGAATGGGTTAATCCATATTAAGTTATTTTTATATACTTTTGAGTTACAAAAATTAACCCACTATTTACATGGTACATTTTTATAAGGCAAAAACAATTACGCTAGTATTGTTAGCATTTGTATTTTTTAATAAATCCGTTGCTCAAGGATTAGAAGACAAAAAAATAAGTGGTGTGAAAAATACGATCACTGTTAAAGCTTTTTTCAAGCAACTTGAAAGCAAATATGACATTAAAATTTTCTATAAACCCGAATGGTTTGAAGGGGTTGGTATTGATATCAGCGTTAATGGCAAAACAGTAAGAACAGTTTTAGGTGAAATTAAACAACAAAATACCCTCGAAATAGAATATAGAGATGCATACATCATTTTTTATAAATCCAAGCACTTCATTTTAGAGAAGTATAATGAAATAGAAGGGTCTAGTGAAAACAACTTGGTGGTTATTGGAGATGCTTCCAAAAACATAAGTGCGGAAGAAGTAATACTCTCTGGAAAAGTGATGGACGGAAGTACAGATAAATATATTTATGGTGCTCAAGTTTATGTGAAAGAGTTGAAAACAGGTACAACAACTTCAAAATTAGGGGATTATTCGGTTTCCATGAAACCAGGACTATATCACCTATCTGTCAGCTACCTAGGATTTATAGCCTCCTATTACACGATATTAATAAAATCAAGTGGCATACTAAACATTGACTTAATAGAGCATTTTACAAATCTTGAAGAAGTAGTAATTAACGATTCCAGAACAGATGAAAATGTGTCAGGAAATGATATGGGTAAAACTAGGTTAAGTATAAGTACCATTAAAAAAATGCCTGCGTTTTTAGGGGAAGTTGATATTGTCAAAAGTCTCCTACTGCTACCAGGTGTCACTTCGGTGGGCGAAGGCTCGGCAGGTTTTAATGTAAGAGGCGGTACAACAGACCAAAACCTATTTTTACTTGACCAGTCTCCGGTATTTAATGCTTCTCACCTATTTGGATTTTTCTCAAGTTTTAACTCAGAAGCTGTTGAAAGTGTTACCTTATATAAAGGAGGTGTTCCAGCAAAATATGGCGGTAGAGCATCTTCCGTTTTAGATGTAACAACGAAAGAAGGAGACACCGAAAAACTAAAAATAAGTGGAGGAATCGGAATAATCTCTAGCAGGTTGTTGGCTGAAATACCAATAGTTAAAGGGAAAAGTGCACTTGTGATTGGAGGTAGAACCTCTTATTCTGATTGGATACTAAAAAAAGTTCATGATCTTAATATAAAAAGAAGTAGTGCTAAGTTTTATGATGCCAACGTAAAATGGCATTACAGTATTGGAGAATATGACAAAATTTCGCTGTCAGCTTATGTGAGCAATGATAAATTTAAATTTGCTGCTGACACATCCTACCAATGGCAAAGCAAAAATGGATCCTTTACTTGGTCGCATCTTTTCAGCAAAAAATTTGTAAGTTCTGTAACCGGGATCTATTCGGATTATAGCTACTCTGTAGAAGGCTTGGCAAACCCTTTTACCTTCCATTTAAAATCAAGAATAAATTACAGGGCAGCTAAAACAGATTTTAGCTACGCGCTGAGCGGTAGCCACAGTATTGATTTTGGAATAATTGCAGGTCAGTACCAATTTACACCTGGAAAGCTGTCAGTTGATGACATTTCTTCTGTTGTAGTTCCAATAAAATTAGAAAATGAACAATCATTGGAAGCGGCAGTTTATATCGAAGATGAGTTTGTTATTAATCCAAAACTTACCGTTACTGGAGGGTTGCGTTATTCATTGTACTGGAATATAGGCAAAGGAAATGTATTAACCTATCAAGATACGAA
>CAYRIF010000053.1:0-15982 GCA_964424205.1 uncultured Roseivirgaceae bacterium
CATTATGGCGGCTCACCCTTTTACCTATCTGCCATTAAAAAAAACTATCGACAGAAAGATTTCGTAGAGGAGCAGCCACTGATTCGAAGGGCGGCACTACATGCTTTCCAAATAGAATTCAAAGACGTGGATGGAAAGTTATTAAATGTAGCCGCGTCATATCCAAAAGACTTTAGAGTTTTGGTGAATCAATTGGAGAAAAATTGTTAAAGGTTTTTGAAAGAAAGACCCTTACTCGTAGTAGGTTGTTGTGAAAATCTGATTGAGTAATTCCTGACAAAATCATTAATAATTTGTAAATTTGGTTAAAAAATAAATTGATGAGGCAAAGATTTTATTTCGATACTTCCGTTTTTGGAGGTGTGTTTGACGAAGAATTTGAGGAGACCACTTTACAACTATTCGAAAGGGTTAAGCTAGGAAAGATTATATATGTTTATTCAGATTTAACGGAGACGGAATTGACAAAGGTCCCTGATAATGTAAGAAAGTATATTAAAAGCCTACCATCAAGTGGCATGGAAAAAGTTGAAGTAAATAGTGACATTTTAACTTTGGCAACGAGGTATATTGAAGAAAAAGTAGTGGGTCAGACTAGCTTTGACGATTGCATACACATTGCAACCGCAACAATTTTGAAGGTAGATATTTTGGTAAGTTGGAATTTTAAACATATTGTGAATGTATATAGAATTAGAGGGTATAACTCAGTGAATATAAGAATGAATTACTGGTCGTTAGAAATACGTTCACCAAAAGAAATTATTAAATATGAAGACTAAAAATAAGAATCAGGAAAAAGAGTTTGATACTGTTAAAATTTTTCGAAAAATCAAAGATAAAATTTCAAATGACTTGACTGGGCTAAGTTTTGAAGAGATAAAGGAGTATTTACAGAAAAATAGCGCACGGTTACAAGCAAAGTGAGGATTAGTATTCTTCAAAATGTAAAATAGAATTTATTAGGTTAATTGAGATTATTTTCAATAAAAACCAAAAGTAACACTCCATAATTGCCAATCAAACGAGTTTTAAAGCCATTTTTTCATCTTTTCCCAGAAAAAGACACAAATTCAAGTGCAAAACCCTAATTATTTTCTTGTTGAGGTTGGATTTATATAAATAACGACCTACCTTTGTGTCCCTTTTTGAGGGGATAGTATATTTTAAACCAAATTTTAACAAAATACAGTGAATACTTTAAGTTACAAAACGATATCAGCCAACAAGGCCACAGTCACTAAAGACTGGGTAATTGTAGATGCTGATTCAAAAGTATTGGGTAGGTTGGCAAGTGAAGTCGCTAAGATGATTAGAGGCAAGAACAAGACTAACTTTACACCACACGTTGACTGTGGCGATAACGTAATCGTCATTAACGCCGACAAGGTAAAGTTAACTGGAAAAAAATGGGATGACAGAGTGTACCTTACTTACACCGGATACCCAGGAGGTCAAAAGAAAACGACACCAAGAGAATTGAAAGCGAAATCTTCAACACTACTTGTAGAAAGAGCGGTGAGAGGGATGCTTCCTAAAAACAGATTAGGAAGAGCGCTTTTCAGAAACTTGTATGTATATGAAGGTGCTGAGCATACGCACGAAGCACAGCAGCCAAAAGAAGTAAAAATCCTAAACGACAAATAAATGGATATAATCAATACAATAGGTAGAAGAAAAACATCTGTCGCTAGGATATATGTTCAGCCTGGGAAAGGAAAAATTGTTGTAAACGATAAAAAAATCGAAGACTATTTTACAACTGAGATATTAAGGGTAGTGGTGAAACAACCGCTCACTGTTCTGGAAGCAGACGGAAATTATGACATCAGCGTGAATGTATTTGGTGGTGGATACAAAGGACAAGCAGAAGCAACGAGGCTTGCCATTGCTAGAGCACTTTGTGAAATCGACGCAGAGAACAGACCGCCTTTGAAATCGGAAGGATTTTTGACAAGAGACCCGAGAATGGTTGAAAGAAAGAAATTTGGTAGAAGAAAAGCAAGAAAGAAATTCCAGTTTAGTAAACGTTAATCTTATATATACACTTTAATGAGTAATTTAAAATATCAAGACTTACTAGATGCTGGTGTCCATTTCGGACACTTAACAAGAAAGTGGGATCCAAAAATGGCGCCGTACATCTTTATGGAGCGTAACGGCATTCATATTATTGATCTAAATAAAACGCAGGGTTGCCTTGAAGAAGCATCTAACGCAATCAAGCAAATTGTACGTTCGGGAAGAAAAATCATGTTTGTCGCTACTAAAAAGCAAGCGAAAGACATCGTAACCGAAGAAGCTAAAAGGCTGAGAATGCCTTATGTAACTGATAGATGGTTGGGCGGGATGCTTACCAATTTCAGTACGATTCGCAAGTCACTTAAGAAACTTTCGTCTATCGACAAGATGATGAAAGAAGACAAGTACAAGAACATGGCGAAGAGAGAGCGATTGATGGTAGACAGAGAGAAAGTGAAGCTAGAAAGAGTGCTTGGTGGAATCGCTGACTTGACTAGACTGCCTGCAGCAATGTTTATCGTAGATATCAAAAGAGAGCACATTGCGGTAAAAGAAGCACACAAGCTGAATATTCCAATTTTTGCAATTGTTGATACCAACTCTAATCCTGAACTTGTAGATTTTCCTATTCCTGCAAATGATGATGCTTTTAAATCTATATCGTTGATACTGAAGCAAATCACCAATGCGATGGATGAAGGGTTGTCGGAAAGACAAAAGGAAAAGGAGATGAAAAAGCAGAAAGAAGGAGAGGAAGCTAAAAAGCAACTAGATGCCGCACCAAAGGCGGAAGCAGTAGTTGCAGAAGAAGCGCCTACCGAAGAGAAGAAGTAAAGAATTACTTTGATAAAACACGAATCGAACATCAAAGTAACTTTTGATGTTCTTTTTTTTATCAAACCACAAAAATTATTAAAAAACTAAAAAAGGGAAAATGGCTATTACCGCACAAGACGTAAACAAATTAAGAAAACACACAGGAGCAGGCATGATGGACTGCAAAAAAGCACTGGTTGAGGCAGACGGAGATTTTGATGAAGCAATTGTAATCCTTAGAAAAAAGGGACAAAAAGTTTCAGCCTCTAGAGCAGGCAGAACCACCACAGAAGGGATGGTTTTCGTAGAAACTAATGCAGATAGAACAGAAGCAACATTGATTGCTTTGAATTGCGAAACGGATTTTGTGGCAATGAATGAAGATTTTCAAGGGTTAGGAAAACTAATATTGAAGACGGCGCTTGAAAACAAGCCTGCCTCAATTGAGGATTTATTAAACCTTAAGGTTGATGGGTTGTCATTGGCAGATACCATCACTGAGAATATTGGTAAAATAGGTGAAAAACTAGAGGTAAGCGCCTATGAAACTGTAAAGGCAGACCAAGTAGTACCCTACATCCATACAGGAAGCAAACTTGGCGTTTTGGTAGCACTAGCTGGTGTGAATGGTGAGGATGAGTCTGAAGCGGGCAAAAATGTGGGAATGCAAATTGCTGCAATGAATCCGGTAGCAGTTGACAAAGATGGGATCGACCAATCGATTATCGATAAAGAGATCCAATTAGGTAAGGAGATGGCATTGGCAGAGGGAAAACCAGAAGCGATTATTGAAAAGATTGCAATGGGTAAACTAAATAAGTTTTTCAAGGACAATACTTTGCTTAACCAAGCCTATGTTAAAGACCCATCTTTAACAGTCGCTAAATATTTGGATAGTGTGAAAAGAGGAATGACAGTTTCTTCGTTTAAAAGAATCGCTATTGGCGGATAACTTTCGCTTATAGAAATATAGAAAAGGGAGTAAATTTTTACTCCCTTTTTTTATTTTATATAGATATTGACGTAATTCGCTAGTATGAAACTATCAGACATCATTATTTTGTCTCTATCGATTGTCCTATTTATCATTGGTGTTCACCAAATGATTACTTTTGGGATTGGAGCGGCCTATGGAATATTGATGTTTTCTATTGCATTTTTGCTTTATTATAAATATAGAAAGCAGCAACGGGATCAAAAGGATGCTGAAAGTGATATGAACGGCAAAAGTAAACGATAGGAAGCTAAATGGACATAGATTATATCATCATAATTTTTATAACACTTGTTTTTTCCGCCATTTTTTCTGGTATTGAAATGGCGTTTATATCGGCCGATAAGTTACACATAGAACTCAAAAGCAAGCAGGGAGTCAGGTCGGCAAATATTATCGCTTCTTTTTTTGATAACTCTTCAAAGTTTTTGGCGACCATGCTAGTCGGTAATACGATTGCTTTGGTTGTCTACGGTATTTTTATG
Source organism: uncultured Roseivirgaceae bacterium (assembly GCA_964424205.1). Taxonomy (GTDB): domain Bacteria; phylum Bacteroidota; class Bacteroidia; order Cytophagales; family Cyclobacteriaceae; genus CAYRIF01. Next base: position 4,318 of record CAYRIF010000053.1, read on the forward strand.
GCTAAATCTTTAGAGCCAATCATTGCTTCATGGCTGCCTCAGGATATAAATAAGGAATTTATTGTTCCTGTTTTTCAGACAATTATTGCTACAATTATTGTTCTTGTTACTGCGGAATTTTTACCAAAACGCCTATTTATGCTTAATCCAAATAGGATGTTGAAGTTTTTTGCGCCACTCATGCAACTTATATATTGGATTTTATCACCCTTAGTATGGCTCATGGTTGCCATTTCAAAGTTTATTATTGAAAAAATATTAAAGTTGGAATACTCAGAAACCAAGAAGGTTTTTGGTTTGGTGGATTTAGGAAATTATATTAAGAATGTATTGGAAGTGTCCAATCACGAGGAGCAGGTAGAAGTAAATGCCAAAATGTTTACCAATGCCCTAGAATTCAAAACGGTAAAAGTGAGGGAATGCATGATTCCGAGGACAGAGATTTCAGCGGTAGATATTGGTGAAGGAATTAACGATTTGAAAAAAGAATTTATAGAATCTGGCCATTCAAAAGTATTGGTTTACGATGAATCTATCGATAATGTCATTGGCTATTGTCATTCACTTAAGCTTTTTACAAAGCCTGAATCAATAGAAAAGATATTAACCAAAATACCTATAGTTTCAGAAACTACGCTTGCAAACGAGCTGATGATTCAGCTGATTACCGAACATAAAAGTTTGGCACTGGTGGTAGATGAATTTGGGGGCACGTCAGGAGTGGTGAGTATTGAGGACATCATTGAAGAGATTTTTGGAGAAATACGGGACGAACATGACGATGAGGATTTGATAGAGAAACAAATTGACAATGACACGTATCATTTAAGTGCGAGGCATGAGATTGACTATCTTAATGAAAAGTACCATTGGAAAATTCCTGAGGATGATTATGAGACCCTAGGAGGGTATATTTTGTCAAAAACGGAAGACATTCCTGAGGTAGGTGAGGTGATAGAAATCGATAATTTTATCTTTACGATTTTATCAAAAGAGGAAACTAAAATCGAATTAGTGAAAGTATTTTGTAAACAAACAGAATCAGAATAGTAATTTATACAAATAGCGGTGTAACAATTGAGCAAAAGATTGATTTTGAACTAATAACTCACTATTTTTGCCGACCGTAAATGGGAAGACAAGCAGATTAAACATCATCTGGAAAAGGTTTAGACAAAACTTAAAAAATATATAATGGCTTTAATTAATACGTTAAGAAATAGAATGGGTAAGATAACGCTAATTGTAATAGCGGTAGCGATGCTTGCCTTTATCATCGGAGATTTTCAAAAGTTATTTTCTAGTAACCCAAATCATATTGGAGCAATAGCAGGAGAAGATGTAGACAATAGTACTTTCCAAAATAAAGTAGAGCAAATGAAAGCAAATTTTGGTGGTAATGCGGACATGGAAACGGTGCGAAATGCAGCTTGGGATGCCTTGATTTCTGAAATTGGATTTGGCAAAGAGTTTGATAAACTTGGACTTGAGGTGACGAGTGATGAACTGGTAGACATGGTGCAGGGAAAAAATATTAGTCCATATATTAAGCAGCAATTTACCAATCCGAAAACTGGTGTTTTTGACAAAGATCAAGTGTTGGCGGTTTTACAAAACATTGGTTCCTTGCCAGCTGAGAAACAAGCACAATGGAGAAATTATGAAAATAACTTAAAACTAGGGAGACTGAGAACTAAATATGATAATTTATTAGCACTCTCTAGTTATGTGACCAAAGAGGAAGCAAAGGAAATTTATGATGAACAATCAGCTGTTGCGGAGGTAAAATACTTAAACGTACCGTTCTATTCGGTTGCAGATTCATTAGTTGCTGAAGTTACAGATGCTGATTTAAACGCATACCTAAACGAGCACTCGAAAGAATACCAGGTAGAAGAAGGAAGATCGTTGAGTTATGTGAATTTTGAAGTAAAACCTTCGGGTGCAGATACTTCGGCATTTAATACGGAAATGACTGAATTAAAACAAGATTTTAAACAGGCGACGAGCGATTCACTCTATGCACGAATTAACTCAGAGGGATCTCAATTTTACCAGCAATATAGTATTGGACAGTTGCCAAACACGTTGAAAAACTTACCATTGGGGATGAATCCCGGTGGTGTTTACGGACCATATTATGAAGGCGGTGTTTATAAACTGTATAAAGTTTCGAAAGAGGTGGAAGACACTATTTATGCCGCTAAAGTAAGGCACATACTTTTCAAGGGGGCAAGTGATTCGGATGAAGACAATGCTAAAGCTAAAAAAGAAGCGCAAAAAGTATTGAACGAAATTAGAGGTGGTGCAGATTTTGCAGAAAAGGCAAAAGAATATGGCAAAGATGGTACAGCAACAAGAGGAGGAGAGTTAGGATGGGGCATTGAAAACCAGTCATGGGTAGCGGCATTTGGAGATCCTGTTTTTAAGGCGACGAAACCTGGATTGTTAGATGTTGTAAAATCTGAATTTGGCTATCATATTATTGATGTCCAAGAGACAAAAACTAATAAGGCCTATAAAATTGCTATAATAGAAAGAGAATTAATAGCAAGCGAACAAACCCGTGATAGTATCTATAGAGCGGCAGATTCATTCGCTTTTGAGTCAAAATCAGAAGATGACTTTATCGCAAATGCTGAAAAACAAGGGCTTGAAATCCAAACGGCTAAAGGAGTTGGTCCAAATGACACAAGAATTAATAACCTAACAGATGCCAGAAATGTTGTATCATGGTTATACAATGAAGCAGATTTAAAAGATGTTTCTGGCGTTTTAGATTTTGGAGATAACAATGTGATAGCTGTGCTAACAGGAATTACGGCGAAAGGGACGGCAAATATTGAAGATGTGAAAGATGAATTAACTGTGAAGGTAAAAAATAAAATAAAGGCAGATTATATTATTGAAAAACTCAAAGGAATGGAGGGGACATTGGAGGAGATTGCAAAAAAATATGGGAAGGACGCAACTGTGAATACCACTAATGATTTAAAATTTAATAGCACTTCGTTGCCTGCTATTGGAGTTGCACCAGTTGCAGTAGGGAAAGCATTTTCTTTGAAAGCAGGCACTAAATCAGTACCTTTTAGTACAGATAATGGGGTTGTAATTATTGAGACAATAAACATCATTCCTTCGGTGGAGATAGCGGATTATACCACATACAAGGATCAAAAAATCCAAGCGATGAAATCAAAAGTATCAATTGGCACTAATGCAACTATCAAGAAATTTTCTGACATAGAGGACCTAAGGCATAAATTTTATTAATACCGTATGCCTGCCTATCGATAGACAGGCATTGCGGCTTCCCCAAATATTCCAGTACTTTTAAGGGTTGGAATATTGTGATTGAAAAATGGTAGTTACTATGCAGTTATGAGCCCCTTAGAAAATGCTTTTAAAGAACGTTTGGATCAGCACTACAGTTGGCCAGCTAAATACCTGTTCAAGTTTATTGTGCCGCGGGGGAAAGAAGATGCATTTATTGACATTTTCCCCGACATTTCTTTGACCATAAAGGCATCAAGTGGCGGTAAATATGTCAGTGTAACTGCGAATGTATTAATGAAATCTACCCAGGAAGTGATGGATATTTATAAAAAGGCGTACCTGATAGAAGGAATTATTTCTTTGTAACCTAAGTTCGGTTAAAATCCGATTCATGGAATTGAGGTTTCCTTTTCGCTCATGTATTTGCATAAAACAAAAACGATATTAAAGTTTTGCCAACTATTTTGAATGTATTACCCCAAAAATTAATTTTGTGATCCCGGCAAGAATCGAACTTGCATCTAAAGTTTAGGAAACTTCTATTCTATCCATTGAACTACGGGACCAAAATTTATGCAGGCAAAGGTAACGTGATTGAAGCATTTTTACAAGCCCAGAAGCCCAACCTATATGATGTGGATTCCTTGTGAAATATTTGCGCGATATGCTTTTAAATCAATGTTAAATTTTTCTTTGTAGGCTTTCTGAACACTAGTAATCAATGATTCAATATTGTTACTCACCACTAAATTAATGGTGCAACCACCAAAGCCGCCACCCATCATTCTAGCGCCTAATACAAGCTGATTATTTTTTACACATTCTACCAAGAAGTCTAATTCTGGACAACTCACGTCATATTTATTTTTTAGCCCATTATGAGAGGCAAACATTTTTTGACCAAACGCTTCTAGGTCGTTGTTTTGAAAATCTTTTGCAGCATCCAAAACGCGTTGATTTTCTAGAATGACATATTCGCAACGTTTGTAAACAATATCATTTAAGTTTCCCTTGCAGTTCCTGAGCATTTCTAATGAGCAGTCTCTTAGGCTTTTTACTTCGGGGTATTGCCAGGCAATAGTCTCAACCCCCTCATCACATTCTGCCCTTCTCTGGTTATACTCAGTAGTCACTAAGTTGTGTGATACCTGCGTATCGAATAGCACAAATTCGTGGTTGTTAAGGTGAGCCTGGTAATATTCAACTTCTAAAGACCAGCAGTCTAGTTTTATGACCTGATTTTCTTTGCCAAAAATAATAGCAAACTGATCCATGATTCCGCCATTTACACCTATGTATTCTACCTCAACGCTATGGCATAATTCTACTAAATCTCTTTTTGATAAAGATAGGTCAAACAGTTTATTTAAGGAAAAGGCAGCGCCACAAGTCAATGCTGAAGAAGAAGACATGCCCGCACCAAGGGGAATATCTCCGCCAAATACACAATCAAACCCTTGAATGGCGTTGCTTTTTTGCAGTTGATTAACAGCACCTAGCAAATAATTCGCCCAAGAGGTAGCTGATTTTTCAAAATTCAAAGCATCAACTTCTATGGTATCTTCTAAGTTGATAGCATGTAGTCTGATTTTACCGAGGTCATTCTTGGCAATAGCAATATAAATCGCTTTATCAGTCGCAGCAGGCATTACAAAGCCCATATTGTAATCGGTATGCTCGCCAATCAGATTGATTCTTCCTGGTGATTTTATAACAATCGGATTGCCTCCAAATAGGGCATTAAATTTATTCAGTACAACTGCTTTATTCATTCTTACAAAGAAGAAAAATTATTCCCACATACCTTCTAATTCTTCCAATGATTTTCCTTTAGTTTCAGGAATAAATTTCCAAACAAAAAATACCGTTACCAAACAAAGTACCGCAAAAATGAAATACGGCAATGAACCATTAAAGCTTTGTTCGTTTACTTTGCTTGCGGTAACCATAGGAAAGCTTTGTGCCACAGAAAAGTTAAACACCCATTGCGCAGCTACGGCAATGGACATGGCTTGACTTCGAACAGCATTTGGAAAAATTTCGGACAGCATTACCCACACGATTGGTCCCATAGACAAGGCAAATGAACCGACAAATGTCAACATGCCAATGAGCGAAACTATTCCTAATTGACCAATATAAATAGTATATGCTAAGGTGCCAATGCCCAAGAACATTCCTAGAGTACCTGTAATAAGTAGTGGTTTTCTTCCCCAGCTATCGACGGTAAATATGGCTATAAAGGTGAAAATTAGATTTACCCCACCGAGTAGTACTTGTTGCTTTAATGCATCCTCTGGGCCATATCCTAATACATTGCTAAAGATTTCTGCGCCATAATAGAGGATGGCATTGATGCCTGTTACTTGCTGTAAAACAGAAAGCATGATGCCAATAAAAAGGACAAAACCCATGCCTTTTGCAAATAATGAAACCGTTAGTTTTTTATGCTGGCTTTGGAGAGACGCCTTAATTTCATTGTACTCCTGTGTCATCTCTTCATCATTACCCATTAGTTTCTTTATTACCTTTTTCGCTTCTTCATCTCGGTTTTTCATCATTAACCATCTTGGGCTGTGGGGCAAAGCAAACAATAGAACCAAAAAGGCGATGGCAGGAAGGAGCTCAGACCAAAACATCACACGCCAGCCCCTGTCTACATTATAATCGTGAATAGCTGCTAATTCTTCAGGTGATATATTACTGGTATCCCCTCCGCCAATAAAGTAGGTGGCTAAAAAAACCACAAAAAAACCGATAACAATTGCCAGTTGATAATAAGAAACCAATTTTCCTCTCTGTTTGGGAGGGGCAATTTCGGCTATATACATAGGTGCAGTCATGGATGCAATACCGATGCCAAGTCCACCTATTATTCTAAATATGACTAACACATCCAGTGACTCCGGAATTCCCGAACCCCAAGCTGAGATAGAAAACAGCACCGCTGAAAGTATCAAGGTGTATTTCCTACTGTATTTTTGACTTAAAAAACCTGCAATGATTGCACCCACAAAACATCCTGCTAATGCACTACTTACTGCCCAACCCTGCTGGGTTTCATTAAAGTCAAAATATTCTGTAAAGTACAGCTGCGACCCACCAATCACACCTGTATCGTAACCAAACAATAATCCTGCTACTGCTGCGACGATTGTGATTCCTAAAATATAATTACTATTGTTTTGTTGATTACTCATAAGGTTAATTTTCAATTTAGTTTTTTATACAAATCCCAATATAAGGATTAATTTTTGTAATCTCCTATAACTATCGCTAGTAAGAATACATCTTGATTACATCACAAAAGCTACCGCGGAAATTATGATGCCTTTTCGGGCAAAAATACTTCAGCCATCATGCACCTGGCACTTCCTCCTCCTAATGCTTCTATCGTATCTAGTGCACTATGAATGATGGGGCAATATTTTTCAATTGTCGTAATCTGCAGGTTGGTAAGTGATTGAAACGCTGCTGAAGACATGACCAAAAAAGTTTTGCCTTCCGCATTATTAACTTGCAGCATGTTTCCCGCAAAATGAGATTTTTGTTGCTCTGATATATATATAATTTCCTTGCCACTTTTTTCCAATGCATACACCACATTGGATTTTTCTACAGGACTATCTATGGTGTCAGCACATACAACAGCAAAGTCATCTGCTACACACATCATGACATTGGTATGATAAATGGGCAGGCGCTCATTCCCTACCGTCTGATAAGCAATAAATTTAACTGGATCATACCCAAAGTTTTTACAAAAAGTATCAACGACCGCTGTATTTGTTCGTAGCGAAAGTGCAGCGTACGCTATTTTATTTACGCGATCCAATACCAAACTCCCAGTACCTTCAAGATAGCGAGCTTCGTTTTCATAACCAGTCATATCAATTATTTCTGCGACGTCAAAACGGCTTTTTATAACTGCAATAATTCCATCACGCCTTTCCAGCCTCCTATTTACGGCAAACATAGGGTATAGTCCGATGCGTTTGTCCGCATGGAAAGAGATCCAATTATTAGGAAAGATGGAGTCTGGGGTATTAGAAGTTTCTGAATCCTCAATCACAATGACATGAACGCCATGATGTCTGAGTTTTGCTACATAATTATCAAATTCTTTTAACGCCCGTTCTTGTGCTTGGGCAACCGTTAATCCTTCGATTACTTTTTGATAGTAATTATTAACGGCTGTCTGTTCGTTTAGCTGAAACTGTACAGGTCTTATCATTAAAATATTTGAAGTGGTTTGCTTGCGCATCTTATTGTTTTTTACTTCCTTAACAGTGGTAATGTAGAACACCTTAATAAGCCCTCCATTTTCGAGGTTTCTGAGTATGTCACGGCTTCCACCGTAAAACCTCTTTTTCTTAATTCGGTATTTAGCCGGGTAAATGATTGTTCTGAAACAATGACCTTTGGACTGATAGAGAAAACATTTGAATTCATTTCATACATTTCGTCTTGGGTAATTTCTATCACATTTTCTTTTCCAAAATAATTTACCAAAAATTGATAGTCTGCTTCATTTTTAAATCCCCCTTTATAAATAATTGCTTGATTTTTTCCTATCGGTTGAAAGCAGCAATCTAAATGCAAGGCATTATTTTTAGCATTTGTATCAGATTTTTTTAGTTCAAACGCTTTTACTGTTCGATTAGGGAAAGTCTTTTGAAGGAAGTTTACACCTGCCTTATTGGTGCGGCTAACTTCATATTTTTGAAAGTCCGTTTCTTCGGAATACCCAATAAAAAAATACTCATTCAACGGCATTACATCGCCACCCTCCATTCTTGTATTGATGGGTGCAAAAATCACTTCTTCAGGGTTAATTTGTTCGAAAATATGCTTAATCCCCTCTGTTTCTTTACTCCGCTTTTCCAAAATGTTAGGAACAATACATTTGTCATCAATCACAAAACCAATATCTCTACTGAAAACTTGATTGCAGTCTTGAATATTTTTAGGACGATACACGGTTACTCCATATTTTTCAAGAATAGCGGCAAACGCATTTATTTCACTTAAAACAGCCTCTTCTGTGGGGAAAGTGCCTTGTAATATATGCTCTCGTGACTTTGGGTCATAGGCTTCTTCAAGGGTTGGAATGCCCCCAAGATTTTCTCCAATGCCTAAAATGACTGCCTTAAGTTGCGAGGTTTCATTGCGGATATTGATTTTTATCATATACAGATGGTGGTATTAAAAGTTCCTAAATTTACAGAGAATTGTTTGATAATAATAATGCTTGGCATGGCTTATCTTAAACCATTATAGACACTACACTTTCCTCCAAAAATAAGCAGTAAACAACATTAGAACGGTAAATAGCTCAAGTCTCCCCAATATCATTAGCAAAGAAAGTAACCATTTTCCTCCAGACGGCAATAGTGCGAAATTATCAACGGGTCCGACATTGCCGAGCCCTGGACCAATATTGCCTAAGCTAGTTGCCACAGCGCCTAGCGCCGTCATAAAGTCTAGGCCCATGAGTGCCATTGCCATAGTACTCATTGCAAAAATGGATAGATATAAGACAAAAAATGCGAGCACATTGTATACCGTATTCTGGTCAATGGCTTTACCATTAATACGGACAGGAATAACGGCCGCAGGGTGTAATTGTCGCTTTAGCTCAAGGCTACTATTCTTAAATAATATGATATGTCGTAGCACTTTAACACTACCTGCAGTAGAGCCTGTAGAGCCTCCAATGAACATGAGTAAGAAAAATACAATGGTAAGGAAAGGAGTCCATGCCGTATAATCAGCAGACACATATCCTGTGGTGGTTAGAATTGAGAGCACTTGAAATAGCCCATCTCGAAAAGATTTTTCAATAGAATTATCGGTTGCAAAATATACGGATATACCCACAATGCCTGTTACTACGATAGTAGTCAATGCGTAAAACCTGAATTCTTCATTTCCCCAAACTTTATGAAATTTCCGTTTTCCCATAAAATAAATAACGGCAAAATTTGTTCCCGCAAAAAACATGAACACTGCTAATACATATTGAATATAGGAGGTAAACGCTACTGCAGAGGTATTTTTGGTCGAAAAACCACCAGTGGCCATGGTTGTTAGGCTATGGTTAAAGGCATCAAAAAAAGTCATGCCACCAAACATCAGAAATATTGTTTCGGCAATGGTCAATCCTAGGTAAATAAACCAAAGTCTTTTGGCTGTATCCTTGATGCTAGGTTTTAATTTATCCGGACTTAGTCCTGGTGATTCGGCAGTGAATAGTTGCATGCCACCAATCCCTAAAATAGGAAGAATGGCGACTGCCAAAACCACAAATCCTAATCCACCAATCCATTGGGTGATACTGCGCCAAAGTAAAATTCCCTTTGATACTGATTCTATATCTGTAAGAATTGAGGCACCGGTCGTTGTAAAGCCTGAAACTGTTTCGAAAAAGGCGTTGGTAAAGTTTGGTATTTCACCTGTCAATATATAGGGAAGTGTACCAAATAAGGACATGATAATCCAACCAAAGGTAACAATTAAATAGCCATCCGTTTTCTTCAGTTCTTTGTTTTCAATATTTTTGGTTGTCCACCATCCAGTAAATCCAACTCCCAAAGTAATGGTCGCTGCTAACAATATATATAACCAATTACTTTCCCCATAAAAAATGGAAAAGGGGACACAAAATATCATAAACCCACCACAAATGATGAGCAATATGCCGAGTACGTTAATGATGCTGCTGAAATTAAATTTCATATTGGCGGGTTATTCGTTAAAAAAGGTCTCTACCTTTTTAATGCATTTTGGCCTGGCTAAAACAACAACCCTGTCCATCGGTTTGAATTCAAAATCACCCAAAGTAATTAGCCCTTCGCCATTTCTAATGACGCCACCAATCACTGCCGACTCAGGGAAATCTAGATTACGTAATGGTTTTTCGAGAATTGCACATGTTTGTGGCACTTCAAATTCTAGAATCTCAGCATCTACACCATGAATACTGGTCAGGGATAGTATTTGTCCTTTCCTGATATACCGGAATATGAAATTTGCGGCGATGAGTTTTTTATTAATCATCGTATCAATCCCAATATCTTGAGATATTTGAATGTAATCAATATTTTCTACCAAGGAAATGGTCCTATTCACTCCGAATTTTTTAGCCACAAGGCAGGAAATAATATTGGTTTCTGAATTGCCAGTTACTCCTATAAAGGCATCCATATTTTCAATACCTTCCTCTTGCAACAGCTCCATGTCCCTGCCATCACCATTAATAATCAAGGTGTCTTTTAATTCATCTGCCAGTTCAAATGCCTTTTTCTTATCCCACTCGATAAGTTTCACCTTGTAATCTAATTTGGCAAGGCGTTTGGCAGTGTTAATTCCAACTTTACTACCACCTAAAATCATGACATTTTTAATAATATCACTCTTGTTCCCAGTCAGAGCGATGAGCTGATTGATGCCATCAGGGCAAACAATGAAATAAGCGTGGTCACCAGTCATAAATCGATGATTTCCTCTTGGAATAATGGTTTCATTGTGTCGTAAAATTGCTACGGTCACAAAGTCATGCTTGGGATTCATTGCCACCGCTTCTTCCATGGTTTTATTATTCAAAACACTATGTTCATGAATGGATACGCCAATCATAGAAAGCATACCTTTGCTAAATTCGAATGAGTCAGTCGTAGCCGCTACCTTGAGCAATCGTTCTATTTCCTTTGATGCCAATGATTCAGGAGAAATGATTTCATCAATTCCCAAATCCTTGAGGTCTAGAATCTCTTTGCTGAGCAAAAATTCTATGTTCTCTATTCTGGCAATGGTTTTTTTTGCCCCTAGTTTTTTAGCAAGAATAGCCGTCGTCAGATTTGTAGATTCATTTTCAGTTGCTGAAATCACCAAATCAGCTTCTGCGATGGATGCTTCTTCCAACGTTTGCAATGAGGTGGAATTTCCTTTGATTGTTGCCACGTCAATATGACTGGCGACGTAATCTAACTTTTCTTTGTCGCGATCGATTAGCGTAATCTCCTGTTCTTCGTAAGCCAGCAGTTTTGCAATATGAAAACCGACGTCTCCTGCTCCTGCAATAATTATTTTCATCGCATTTTATTTATAAACAAATATATATAGTGTCTGTTAGAAAACTCTATGAAATTAGAAATGTTTCTTTCGGTGATATTCGAATTTTTAATCAATTCACTGAAACTATGGCATCGCCGAATATCCATATATCAATACCTCATCCACAATAATTTATTTTATAAAAGAGACCTGGTAGGTTTTAAAACCTACCAGGTCTCTTTTATAAAACAGAATTTTACGCAATAACTATAGCTTCTCTCCCCAGTTCAAACCTAAATCACTAACTATTTTTTTTCCAGCCAAGCAATTTTTT